>NZ_JASCPQ010000011.1:0-81135 GCF_029959305.1 Pseudomonas sp. PS01297 | reverse complement strand
GCCGCAGGCTGCGATCTTTTAAAGATCAAAAGATCGCAGCCTGCGGCAGCTCCTTGTATGGTGACTTTAGATCTTATCGATATTCACGTGCCGGGTTTCTTTGAGGAAGATCATCCCCACCACGAAGCTGACACCGGTGATGACGATCGGGTACCACAGCCCGTAGAAGATATCCCCGGTGTACACCACCAGCGCAAACGACACGGTCGGCAGGAACCCGCCAAACCAGCCGTTACCGATGTGGTAGGGCAGGGACATCGAGGTGTAGCGAATCCGCGTCGGGAACAGCTCAACCATCACCGCCGCCAGAGGGCCGTAAGTCATGGTGGCGATGAGCGTCAGAACCACCATGATCAACACCACCATCGGCTGGTTCACAGTGCTTGGGTCGGCCTTGGCCGGGTAGCCCGCGGCGGCCACGCTTTCGCGCAGGGCAGCTTCGTTAAAGCCGATGATCTTTTGCTCACCCACAGTCACCAGTACGTCAGCACCGGTCGGGGCAGACTGCGAGACGTAAGGCAGGCCTTGTTTGACCAGGAAGGTTTTGACCTTGTCGCACGGGCTGTCAAAACGCGCTTTACCCACAGGGTCGAACTGGAAGGTGCAGGTGGCCGGGTCAGCCGTGACCACAATCGGGGACTGGCGGCTGGCGGTGTCGATCTGCGGGTTGGCGTAATGGCTCAGGGCTTTGAACAGCGGGAAGTACAGCAGCGTTGCCAGCAACAGGCCAAGCATCAAAATCGGCTTGCGCCCGACTTTATCCGACAACCATCCAAAGAAGATGAAGAACGGCGCGCCGATGACCACGCTGATAATCAGCAGCATGTTGGCCTGGGCCGGGTCCATCTTGAGCATTTGCGTGAGGAAGAACAGCACATAGAACTGCGCCGCATAGAAGGTCACCGCCTGGCCTGCGTTGATTCCGAACAGGGCGATGAGGACGATTTTCAGGTTTTCCCATTTACCGAACGACTCACGGATCGGCGATTTACTGGTTTTACCTTCGGCCTTCATTTTTGCGAAGGCAGGCGACTCATGCATGCTCATGCGGATCCAGGTCGAGATGCCCAGCAGCACGATGGACAGCAGGAACGGCAAGCGCCAGCCCCACACTTCAAACTGATCGCCGGTCAGGTAGCGGCAGCTCAACACCACCAGCAGCGACAGCAGCAGGCCCAAGGTGGCGGTGGACTGAATCCAGCTGGTATTGAAACCACGCTTGCCAGGGGCGGCGTGTTCAGCCACATAGGTCGCCGCACCGCCATATTCGCCGCCCAGCGCCAGGCCCTGGAGCATGCGCAAGAGCACCAGCATGATCGGCGCTGCGATGCCGATGCTGGTGTAGGTGGGTAGCAGGCCGACCGCAAAGGTCGACAGACCCATCAGAACGATGGTCATGAGGAAGGTGTATTTTCGCCCGATCATGTCACCCAGGCGGCCAAACACCAGGGCCCCGAACGGTCTCACCAAAAAGCCGGCGGCGAAGGCCATCAAGGCAAAGATAAACGCGGTGGTGTCGTTAACCCCTGAAAAGAACTGCTTGCTCAGGACGGTCGCCAGCGCGCCATACAAGAAAAAGTCATACCACTCGAACACTGTCCCGAGGGATGACGCGAAGATGATCTTTCGTTCTTCACGGCCAGTCGTCCCCTTGGCGGGGGCAGCTGCCGATTGTGCAATTGAGTCCGACATATTCAATGTCCTCGGCCCTGTGGGCCACAGTGATTATTGTTGTTGTCCACTGTCGGTTTCGGATGACTGCGACCGAAACCACGATCGCTGTCAGGCGACCGGTACTGCTGCAGTACGGCTGATACCTGCGTCTATCTCCAGTGCGTTAGAGGGGGTTGCGAGAATCAATTGCGCGGCCTTTTCGCCAATCATCAGCGTAGGCGAGCAGGTATTACCCGAGACAATAGTTGGCATGATGGACGCGTCCGCGACCCGCAAGCCGGCGATGCCATGCACCCGCAGCTCGGCATCGACCACGGCTTCGGCGTCTTGCCCCATGCGGCAGGTGCCAACCGGGTGAAAGATGGTGGTGCCGATTTTGGCGGCCGCTTCGTGCAGTTCCTGTTCGGTTTGCATGGCGGCGCCGGGCAGGTATTCCTCGGGGCTGAACGTGTGCAGGGCGGAGCTGGCGACGATGCGCCGGGTGAGGCGGATCGCATCGGCGGCGACTTTCAGGTCGTCGGGATGGCTCAGGTAGTTGGGGTCGATCAAGGGCGCGTCATCCGGGTTGGCCGAGCGGATATCGACCCGGCCACGGCTTTTAGGGCGCAGGTTGCACACCGACGCGGTAAACGCCGGGAAGGTGTGCAGCGGCTCTCCAAAGCGCTCCAGCGACAGCGGTTGGACGTGGTACTGCAAATTCGCCGAAGGCTGATCCGGATCGGACTTAACGAAGGCGCCCAACTGACTCGGTGCCATGGCCAGCGGACCACTGCGGTCGTAGGCATAACGCAGGCCCATGCCGACTTTGCCCCACAGGCTGTTGGCCACTTGGTTGAGGGTGCGGGCGTTGCTCAGTTTAAAAATCAGGCGCAGTTGCAGGTGGTCTTGCAGGTTGCCGCCGACACCCGGCAGCTCGTGCTGCACCGTTATCCCCAGGCTCTCCAGCAATGGCCGCGGGCCGATGCCCGAGCGCTGCAAAATCCCCGGTGAGCCAATCGAGCCCGCGCTCAAGATGATTTCGCGGCGTGCGCTAAAGGTGTGATCCGCGCCTTGCCAGCGGGCCTTCACCTGCGTGGCGCGGTGGTTCTCCAGCAGCACTTTATCGACCTGCACGCCGGTCAGCACGGTCAGGTTGGGACGCTTGAGCACGGGGCGGATAAACGCTTTGGAGGCATTCCAGCGCACACCGGCGCGCTGGTTCACTTGAAAGTATCCACAGCCCTGATTGTCGCCGCCGTTGAAGTCATTGACGCTGGCGATGCCGTTTTGCGCAGCCGCGTCGCGGAAGGCATCCAGAATCGTCCAGGAATAACGCTGCTGCTCAACCCGCCACTCGCCCTCGGCGCCGTGCAGCGCGGAGTTCCCGGCGTAGTGTTTTTCACTGCGTTTGAACAGCGGCAGCACGTCTTGCCAGGCCCAGCCCTTATTACCCATGGCTGCCCAGCGGTCGTAATCACCGGCCTGGCCACGCATGTAGATCATGCCGTTGATCGAAGAGCTGCCGCCCAGCACCTTACCGCGCGGGTAACTCAGGCTGCGGCCTTGCAAGCCGGGCTGGGCTTCGGTTTTGAAACACCAGTCAGTGCGTGGGTTACCAATGCAATAGAGGTAACCCACAGGGATATGGATCCATGGGTAGTTATCTTGCCCACCCGCTTCGAGCAGCAACACGTTGTGCTTGGGATCGGCAGACAGCCGATTCGCCAACACCGACCCCGCAGGCCCGGCTCCCACCACAATGTAGTCGTAGATTTGATTGGCTGATGGCATGTCGCACCTCGCCTGATTATTTTTTGTTCTTGTCGTTCTCCATCCTATTGATTAATTTCGAGTTGAAAACGCGTGATTTCACCCATGGCTTGTGCGTTTTTGCACAACGCAAATGACCGGGCACGAGGGACGACGATGTTCGACTGGAACGACATGCGGTATTTTCTGGAGCTTCAGCGCAGCGGGCGCCTGCTCACGGCTGCCAAGCGCCTAAATACCACCCACAGCACCGTGGCACGGCACATTGAGCACATCGAACAGCACTTGGGCACGGCGCTGTTTGTGCAGCATGCCCAAGGCTACCAACTGACCCCGGCCGGGCAGGCGCTGCTCAAACATGCCGAAGCGATGGAGAACGTCGCCCTGCTGGCCCAGGAAGAAATCACCCAAGCCATCACCCCACTGGGCAAAATCCGCCTGGGCGTGACCGAAGGCATTGGCATCATGTTCCTCACCTCGCGCTTGCGCGGGTTGTTCGAACGCTACCCCGGGCTGGAAGTTGAACTGGTCGCCGTGCCGCGCTTTGTCAGCATCCTCAACCGCGAAGCGGAAATCAGCGTGCACCTCGACCGACCCCACGCCGACCTGTTGATCACCCGCAAACTCACCGACTACCGCCTGGCGCTGTACGCCAGCCGTGACTACCTCGACAAAGCGCCAGCGCTGAACCACCGCGACGACCTGGCCAACCACTTCTGGATCGGCTACGTCGACGACCTGCTATTCAGTGAAGAACTGCTGTTTATCAACCACTTCTGCCGCAACCCGACCGTAACCTTCCGCAGCACCAGCGTCATCGCCCAACAACAAGCGGCGCGCGCCGGGCTGGGCATCGCCGTACTGCCCAACTACATGGCCAGCCAAGACCCTGAGTTAGTGCGCGTGCTACCCGAAGAGTCAGTGCAACGCAGCTACTGGATCAGCACCCGGCGCGAATTGCACAAATCAGTGAGACTGCGGGTGGTGTGGGATTTTTTGCTGGAGTTGTGCAGGGAAGAGCAGGGGGTTTTGTTGGCGGATTAGGGGAGTATTCAATGACTTTCGTCGGGTGTTTTAGACACCGGACACCATTAACAAAAAGCCCGCCTTGTCTCTCAACAGGGCGGGCTTTTAAATTGGGCTGGGGATAAGTCTCTATCCCCAGCCATCACGCATCAGAAGTCCAGGTTGGACACGGCCAGTGCGTTGCTCTCGATGAAGTCACGGCGGGGTTCTACCGCGTCGCCCATCAAGGTGTTGAAGATTTGATCGGCGCCGATCGCGTCTTCAATGGTGACTTTCAGCATGCGGCGCACGCTTGGGTCCATGGTGGTTTCCCAGAGTTGGTCCGGGTTCATTTCGCCCAGCCCTTTGTAGCGCTGGATGGTGTGGCGCTTGGTGCTTTCGGCCATCAGCCAGTCGAGGGCTTCTTTGAACTCAGTGACTTGTTTACGACGCTCGCCACGCTGGATGTAAGCACCGTCGTCGAGCAGGGTGCTCAATTGCGCGCCCAGGGTCACAACGGTTTTGTAGTCGTTGCTGCCGAAGAAGTCGCGGTTGAAGGTGATGAAGGTCGAGTGGCCGTGGGAGATCAGCTCGACTTCTGGCAACCAGACATTGCGCTCGCGGTCTTCACGCAGGCTGGCTTTGTACACCAGACCAGACTTCTCAACCAGACGCAGACGCTCTTCGAACTTGGCCATCCAGGCTTGCATGGCAGCATGGTCGCCCAACTGCTCAAGGGTGACGGCCGGCAGGTAGATGAAGTGCTCGGTCAGTTCCTGTGGGTACAGGCGCGACAGACGCTTGAGGGTCTTCATGACCATGCGGAAGTCGTACACCAGACGCTCCAGCGCTTCTCCGGAGATGCCTGGGGCGTCTTCGTTGAGGTGCAGGCTGGCGTCTTCAAGGGCCGACTGGGTCATGTATTCTTCCATGGCGTCGTCGTCTTTGATGTACTGCTCTTGTTTGCCCTTTTTCACTTTGTACAACGGCGGCTGGGCGATGTAGATGTAGCCACGCTCGATCAGTTCCGGCAACTGACGGAAGAAGAAGGTCAGCAGCAGGGTACGGATGTGCGAACCGTCGACGTCAGCATCGGTCATGATGATGATGTTGTGATAGCGCAGTTTGTCGATGTTGTACTCGTCACGACCAATGCCACAGCCCAGTGCGGTGATCAAGGTGCCGACTTCTTGCGAAGAGATCATCTTGTCGAAACGGGCTTTCTCGACGTTAAGGATTTTACCCTTCAACGGCAGGATGGCTTGGGTGCGGCGGTTACGTCCCTGCTTGGCGGAGCCGCCAGCAGAGTCACCTTCCACGAGGTACAGTTCGGACAGCGCCGGATCTTTTTCCTGGCAGTCGGCCAGTTTGCCCGGCAAGCCTGCGATGTCGAGCGCGCCTTTGCGGCGGGTCATCTCACGGGCTTTACGCGCCGCTTCACGGGCACGGGCTGCGTCGATCATTTTGCCGACGATCAGCTTGGCTTCGTTCGGGTTTTCCAACAGGAAGTCGGAGAAGAACTTGCCCATTTCCTGTTCAACTGCGGTCTTCACTTCAGAAGACACGAGCTTGTCTTTGGTCTGGGAGCTGAACTTGGGGTCCGGAACCTTCACCGAGATAATCGCGGTCAGGCCTTCACGGGCGTCGTCACCGGTGGTGGCGACCTTGTGCTTCTTGGCCAGGCCTTCAGCTTCGATGTAGGTGTTGAGGTTACGCGTCAGGGCAGAGCGGAAGCCGACCAGGTGCGTACCGCCATCGCGCTGCGGAATGTTGTTGGTGAAGCACAACAGGTTCTCGTTGAAGCTGTCGTTCCACTGCAAGGCGACTTCTACACCAATGCCGTCTTCGCGCTGGACATTGAAGTGGAAGACCTGGTTAACCGTGGTTTTGTTGGTGTTCAGGTAGTCAACAAACGCACGCAGACCGCCTTCGTACTTGAACAGCTCTTCTTTGCCGGAGCGCTCGTCCTTGAGGACGATACCCACGCCGGAGTTCAGGAAGGACAGTTCACGAATACGCTTGGCCAGGATGTCCCAGCTGAAGTGAATATTCTTGAAGGTCTCGGCAGAAGGTTTGAAGTGAATCTGAGTACCGGTGGTGTCGCTTTCGCCAACGATGGCCATGGGTGCCTGAGGCACGCCGTGGACGTACGTCTGCTCCCAGATCTTGCCGCTACGACGTACTGTCAGTACCAGCAATTCGGACAGGGCGTTTACTACCGACACACCTACACCGTGCAAGCCGCCGGATACTTTGTAGGAGTTGTCATCGAACTTACCACCAGCGTGCAGCACGGTCATGATGACCTCAGCTGCCGATACGCCTTCTTCTTTGTGCACATCAACCGGGATGCCGCGGCCGTTGTCGCGCACGGTAATAGACTCATCCGGGTGGATGGTAATGGTGATGTCGTCGCAATGGCCAGCCAGCGCTTCGTCGATGGAGTTGTCGACGACTTCGAACACCATGTGGTGCAGGCCGCTGCCATCGTCAGTATCACCAATGTACATACCGGGACGTTTGCGTACGGCATCCAGGCCTTTCAGCACTTTAATGCTCGTTGAGTCGTACGTATTTTCTTCGCTCAATGCCTTCACTCCCGATGGTCGTGGGTCTGGGTGATACAGCCCTGTTCCACGTGGAACAGGGCAACTGGCGTTTCCGTCTGCCAGCCTTCCCTCATAAATTCGTGGTCTACACAGGTGATAAAAACCTGGCAGCGTAAGTCTTCCAACAAGCGACACAGTGCGTTGCGATGCTGCTCATCCAGTTCGGACGGCAAGTCATCCACCAGATAAATACATTGGCCACGCCGGGCCTGGCTCACCAAATGCCCTTGAGCAATGCGCAATGCACAGACCACTAACTTCTGCTGACCACGTGACAGAATGTCTGCCGCGTTATTGGCACCTAGCTTGAGGCGCAAATCAGCTCGTTGTGGCCCGGCTTGGGTATGCCCCATTTGCTGGTCCCGGTGGACAGACGCAGCGAGTACAGCACTCAGCTCCCGGTCTTTGTCCCAGCCACGGTAATAACTCAGCGTTAAGCCTTCGAGTTCAAGCAACTCACTTAAGGTCTGCTCAAAGACAGGTTTCAAGGCCTTGATGTAAGCGCGGCGGTATTCATCAATTTCAGCACTGGCCAGGCACAGTTCCCGGTCCCAGGCCGCTTGTGAAACGGCGTCGAGTGTACCATGCCGCAGCCATGAGTTCCGCTGCCGCAGGGCCTTCTGTAGCCGCTGCCAGGTCGACATAAAGCGCGGCTCCACATGGAACACCCCCCAGTCGAGAAACTGCCTACGGATCTTTGGGGCGCCTTCCAGTAGACGGAAGCTGTCAGGGTTGATCAATTGCAGGGGCAGGATCTCGGCCAGTTGTGCGGCACTGCGCGCATTTTGACCGTCGATCCGAATCTGGAACTCCCCATTCCGGTCCCGCGAAATGCCCAATGCACTGTGCCCGCCTTCGGCCAGTTCGACCTGGCCAAACACGGTACAGCTTTGCAGTTCATGCTGAATGACCGGCGTTAGCCGGGTACTGCGAAACGAACGGGCAAGCCCCAGTAAATGGACTGCTTCCAGCACGCTGGTTTTTCCGCTGCCGTTGGCGCCATACAGGATATTGATGCGGGGGGAGGGGGAGAAGGTCACCGGGTGCAGGTTACGCACACCGGTGACAGAGACGCGACTAAGGGACATCTAGCGTGGGCTGTGCATAAGTTACAGGCGCATCGGCATAACAACGTAGGCCGAGTCGTCGTTGTCCGACTCTTGCACCAGGGCGCTGCTGTTGGAGTCAGACAGGATCAAACGCACTTGTTCAGTGGTCATCACGCCCAGCACGTCCAGCAGGTAGCTCACGTTGAAACCGATTTCGAGCGAACCGCCGTTGTAATCAACGCCCACTTCTTCTTCCGCTTCTTCCTGCTCCGGGTTGTTGGCCTGGATCTTCAATTGACCATTAGCCAGTTGCAGACGAATACCGCGGTACTTCTCGTTGGACAGAATGGCGGTACGGCTGAACGCTTCACGCAGGGCCTGACGGTCACCGATCACCACCTTGTCACCGCCTTTAGGCAGTACACGCTCGTAATCCGGGAACTTGCCGTCTACAAGCTTAGAGGTGAAGGTGAACTCGCCGGTGGTCGCACGGATGTGATGTGCGCCCAACACGATGCTGACTTCGCCGTCCGGTTCGGTCAGCAAACGCGCCATTTCGAGGATGCCTTTACGCGGCACGATCACTTGATGGCGGTCTGGTTGACCAATGTCGGCTTTCATCGAGCACATGGCCAGACGGTGACCGTCGGTAGCCACTGCGCGAATAATGCCGGCCGAGACTTCCAGCAACATGCCGTTGAGGTAGTAACGAACGTCCTGCTGGGCCATGGCAAAGCTGGTGCGCTCGATCAGGCGGCGCAGCTTGCTTTGCTGCAGGCTGCAAGTCAGCGAGCCCGGGCCTTCTTCAACGGTCGGGAAGTCATTGGCAGGCAAGGTGGACAGGGTAAAGCGGCTACGGCCCGCTTTAACCACCAGCTTTTGATCGTCGAGCTTGATGTCGATCAAGGCGTCGTTGGGCAAGCTTTTGCAGATATCCATCAGCTTGCGCGCGGGCACGGTGATCTCGCCGGGTTCAGCCGGCTCTTCGAGCTGAACGCGTCCGACCAGTTCGACCTCAAGGTCGGTACCGGTCAGCGACAGTTGCTGGCCTTCGACAACCAACAGCACGTTGGACAATACCGGCAAGGTCTGGCGGCGTTCTACAACGCCCGCGACCAGTTGCAGGGGTTTCAACAAGGCTTCGCGTTGAATGGTGAAATGCATGGTCTAGTCCCTTGCCTTAATAAGCTGCGTTGGTGTCATCAGGTTGTCAGGGTTCGCAGCAGGTTCTTGTAGTCCTCGCGGATGTCCGCGTCGGATTCCTTGAGTTCGTTGATCTTGCGGCATGCGTGCAAGACCGTGGTGTGGTCGCGGCCACCAAACACATCGCCGATTTCCGGCAGGCTGTGGTTGGTCAGCTCTTTGGACAGTGCCATGGCCACTTGGCGAGGGCGGGCCACCGAGCGTGAACGACGCTTGGACAGCAAGTCCGAAATTTTGATCTTGTAGTACTCAGCCACAGTACGCTGAATGTTATCCACAGAGACCAGTTTGTCTTGCAGCGCCAGCAAGTCTTTAAGGGACTCGCGAATCAGCTCGATGGTGATGTCGCGGCCCATAAAGTGCGAGTGGGCAATGACCCGTTTGAGCGCGCCTTCGAGCTCACGCACGTTGGAACGAATGCGTTGGGCAATAAAGAAGGCGGCATCGTGGGGCAGGTCGACCTTGGCCTGGTCTGCCTTTTTCATCAGGATCGCGACGCGCGTTTCAAGCTCTGGTGGCTCAACGGCCACGGTCAAACCCCAGCCGAAGCGGGATTTGAGCCGCTCTTCGAGCCCTTCGATCTCTTTAGGGTAGCGGTCGCTGGTCAGAATCACTTGCTGACCGCCTTCAAGCAAGGCGTTGAAGGTGTGGAAGAACTCTTCCTGAGAACGCTCTTTGCGTGCAAAGAATTGAATGTCATCGATGAGCAGGGCGTCGACCGAACGGTAGAAGCGCTTGAACTCATTGATAGCGTTGAGCTGCAGGGCCTTGACCATGTCGGCTACAAAACGCTCGGAATGCAGGTAGACCACCTTGGCATTCGGGTTCTTCTTCAGCAGGTGGTTGCCCACCGCATGCATCAAGTGCGTTTTACCCAGACCAACGCCGCCGTAAAGGAAGAGCGGGTTGTAGCCATGCTTGGGGTTGTCGGCCACTTGCCACGCCGCCGCACGGGCCAGTTGGTTGGACTTGCCCTCGACGAAGTTTTCGAAGGTGAACGTGCGGTTCAGGTAGCTGGTGTGCTTGAGCGCGCCCTCAACCTGGACGGTGCGCTGTTCGGCACGGGCTGGCGCCTGTTGCGAACTGGCCCCCGCCATCGGGTCGAAGCTGTCACGCGAAGGCTCTTCGCTCGCCTGGTCCGCCTGTTTAGGGGCGGGCGCCGGGGCGGGCGTGGCACTTGCCGATGCGCTGGGTGCTGGCGCAGGCGCGGCTTGCTGCTGCGAAGCCGCTGCGGCCAATGGCGCATTCGGCGCAGCACGAGGTGCCGAGCTGCGTTTGCTGCCTATTAATAAGGACAGCGCAGGCGCCATGCCATTGCTGTGCTCGTTCAGCAGTTCAAGCAAACGGCTCAGGTACTTCTCGTTAACCCAGTCGAGCACAAAACGATTAGGCGCATACACGCGCAACTCGTCGCCTTCGGCTTCGACCTGTAGTGGACGGATCCAGGTGTTGAATTGCTGGGCAGGCAGCTCATCGCGCAAAAGCTCTACGCACTGCTGCCAAAGTTCCACTGACACGGATATCCCCTAAGTTGAAAGCCGGTGAGGCAAAAACAGGCGCCATTGTAGCGACCACTCGCCCACTTATCCACATGTAGGTTGCCTGCCTATAAGGAGAACGAGGTCTTTTTACTGTTAACAAAGCGACCAATGGTATGTGCATAAGGTCTGTGGATAAGCGGGTCTAAGCTCGTTGCACAAGTGGGGGTGAAACACTGTGCATAACTGGCCTGTGGATAAAGAGGCCTTTCGTACACAGCTTATCCGAGGTCGCAGCACAGGCAGAGCACGGCTTCTCGACAGTGTTGTCATTCTCTGTAGGCCATGTTTTTTAAGGGCTGCATCGAGTTATCCACAGATAAGTGGCTCACTAAAGTTAATAAGTTCTTTAAAAAAGCTTTAAATACGCTGTCTTTTTATTTTTATGACTGGCTGAACAAATGCGTGTGCACAACCGTTGGTATCTATTTAGCCGTCAACGTTGGTTGGAAATTGACCTATGGGCCTGCATTCACTAGAATCGCCGGTCTCTTAAAACGGGGGCCATTCCGGCCCGTTGTGGACGAACCAGGTAGCACGACATGAAACGTACTTTCCAACCAAGCACTATCAAACGCGCCCGCACTCACGGTTTCCGTGCTCGCATGGCTACTAAAAACGGCCGTGCAGTCCTGTCGCGTCGCCGCGCCAAAGGCCGTGCGCGTCTGGCAGTTTGATAATCAGACAATGGTGGTGAGTCAGGACTTCAGTCGGGAAAAGCGGTTACTCACTCCCCGACATTTCAAGGCAGTCTTTGACTCCCCCACCGGCAAGGTTCCGGGGAAAAATCTCCTGCTCCTTGCGCGCAGCAACGATCTTGATCACCCCCGTTTGGGGTTAGTGATCGGGAAAAAGAGCGTAAAGCTCTCCGTTCAGCGCAATCGCCTTAAGCGTTTGATGCGTGAATCGTTTCGTCTCCACCAGGATCTACTGGTTGGTTGGGATATCGTTATCGTCGCGCGCAAAGGTTTGGGTGACGTAGAGAACCCCGAATTGATTCAGCATTTCGGCAAACTGTGGAAACGTCTGGCCCGTAACACGCCAGCTCCATCTGTTAAAACCGAAACTGTAGGGGTAGGCAGTCCTGATGCGTAAACTGGCACTCGTACCGATCCAGTTTTACCGTTATGCCATTAGTCCTTTGATGGCAAATCACTGCCGTTTCTACCCCAGTTGTTCCTGCTACGCGTTGGAAGCCATCGAAACTCATGGCGTTCTTCGCGGCGGCTGGCTGACCTTTCGTCGTTTAGGTCGCTGTCACCCGTGGAATCCCGGTGGTTACGACCCGGTTCCACCTATCCCTACCTCCCGTTCTTCTTGATGGCCGAGTAATCATGGATATTAAACGCACGATCCTGATCGTCGCTCTCGCAGTCGTGTCCTACGTTATGGTTCTGAAATGGAACCAGGATTACGGCCAAGCTGCCCTGCCGACTCAGAATGTTGCCGCCAGCAGTAATACCGCGCAGGGTTTGCCTGACTCGGTGCCAGGTAACAACGCTTCGAACAGTGCCGATGTACCCAGTGCCAATGCCGATACCAGCACACCGACAGAAACACCGGTGGCTGCAAGCAAAGACCTGATTCACGTCAAAACCGACGTACTGGATATTGCAATTGATCCACAAGGTGGTGACGTTGCCCAACTGCGTCTGCCGCTTTATCCACGTCGCCAGGACCACCCGGATGTACCTTTCCAGCTGTTCGATAACGGCGGCGAGCGTACTTATCTGGCACAAAGTGGCCTGACTGGCGTTGACGGCCCGGATGCACGTGCCGCCGGTCGTCCGGTTTTCAGTGTGGATAAAAAGACCTATGAACTGGCTCCTGGCCAGGATCAATTGGTTGTTGACCTGAAATTCAGCGAAGACGGCGTTAACTACATCAAGCGTTTCACGTTCAAACGTGGCCTGTACGATGTTCAAGTCAGCTATTTGATTGATAACGAGAGCGGCAAGCCGTGGACCGGCAACCTGTTCGCGCAATTGAAACGCGACGCCAGCTCTGATCCTTCTTCCAGCACCGCCACCGGTACTGCCACTTACCTGGGCGCCGCCCTGTGGACAAGTGCAGAACCGTACAAAAAAGTGTCGATGAAAGATATCGACAAGGGTTCGCTGAAAGAAACCGTTCAAGGTGGCTGGGTTGCATGGCTGCAGCACTACTTTGTAACCGCGTGGATCCCGCAGAAAGGCGATAACAACGTCGTTCAGACCCGCAAAGACAATCAAGGCAACTACATCATCGGTTTCACTGGCCCGACCTTGACGGTTGAGCCGGGCAAAACGGGTGAAACCAGCGCTACCTTGTACGCAGGTCCAAAGAGCCAGGGTGTACTCAAAGAGTTGTCCCCAGGCCTGGAGCTGACTGTCGACTACGGCATTCTGTGGTTCATTGCCCAGCCAATCTTCTGGTTGCTGCAACATATCCACAGCCTGGTGGGTAACTGGGGTTGGTCGATTATTTTCCTGACCATGCTGATCAAAGGGATCTTCTTCCCGCTGTCGGCCGCCAGCTACAAATCGATGGCTCGCATGCGCGCTGTGGCACCAAAACTGGCCGCTCTGAAAGAGCAGTTCGGTGATGACCGCCAGAAAATGTCGCAAGCGATGATGGAGCTGTACAAGAAAGAGAAGATCAATCCATTGGGCGGCTGCTTGCCGATCCTGGTGCAGATGCCGGTGTTCCTGTCCTTGTACTGGGTACTTCTGGAAAGTGTTGAAATGCGTCAAGCGCCTTTCATGCTCTGGATTACCGACTTGTCGATTAAAGACCCGTTCTTCATTCTGCCGATCATCATGGGCGCAACCATGTTCATCCAGCAGCGTCTGAACCCGACACCTCCGGATCCGATGCAGGCCAAGGTGATGAAGTTGATGCCAATCATCTTCACCTTCTTCTTCCTGTGGTTCCCGGCTGGTCTGGTGCTGTACTGGGTTGTGAACAACTGCCTGTCCATCGCTCAACAGTGGTACATCACACGTAAGATCGAAGCCGCTACCAAAAAAGCAGCTGCTTAACTTACTCTGTTGATCACCACTCAAAACGCCCCCTAGTGGGGCGTTTTGCTATCTGTCACTTTTGTTTTTGAGGCCTGTTTTTATGAGTGTTCCGGCACAAACCATTGCTGCTGTGGCAACCGCCCAAGGCCGAGGTGGTGTGGGGATCGTGCGTGTTTCCGGGCCACTCGCCCGTGCGGCGGCGCAAGCATTCACTGAGCGCGAACTGAAACCGCGCTACGCCCATTACGGACCGTTTTATGGTGAAAACGGTGAAGTCCTGGATGAAGGCATCGCGCTGTATTTCCCGGGCCCGAACTCGTTCACCGGCGAAGATGTGCTGGAGTTGCAAGGCCACGGCGGACCGATCGTGCTCGATATGCTGCTGCAACGCTGCATCGAACTGGGTTGCCGTCTGGCACGACCAGGCGAATTCAGTGAGCGCGCGTTTTTAAACGACAAGCTCGATCTGGCTCAGGCCGAGGCCATTGCCGACCTCATTGAAGCAAGTTCTGCACAGGCTGCGCGCAACGCATTACGGTCTTTGCAGGGGGCTTTCTCACACCGTGTGCATAACTTGACTGAGCAGCTCATCAGTTTGCGCATCTACGTCGAGGCAGCGATTGACTTCCCGGAGGAAGAAATCGACTTTCTGGCCGATGGCCACGTATTGCGCATGCTCGACAAAGTCCGCGAAGAGTTATCCACCGTTAAGCGCGAAGCCGGTCAGGGCGCCTTGCTGCGCGATGGCATGACGGTGGTGATTGCCGGTCGGCCCAATGCGGGCAAGTCCAGTTTGCTCAACGCGCTGGCCGGCCGTGAAGCGGCCATTGTGACGGAGATCGCCGGTACCACCCGCGACGTGCTGCGTGAACATATCCACATCGACGGCATGCCTCTGCATGTGGTGGATACAGCAGGACTGCGGGATACCGAAGATCAGGTCGAGAAAATCGGCGTGCAGCGGGCCCTCAAAGCCATTGGTGAGGCGGATCGCGTGTTGCTGGTGGTGGATGCGACGGCGCCGGAAGCGGATGACCCCTTCGCGTTGTGGCCCGAGTTTTTGGAGCAGCGCCCGGACCCGGCCAAAGTCACCTTGATTCGTAACAAGGCGGACCTCAGCGGTGAAGCGGTAAGCCTTGAAGTGAGCGCCGATGGTCACGTCACGATCAGTCTCAGCGCCCGATCGACGGACGGTCTGGATTTGCTGCGTGAGCACCTCAAGGCCTGCATGGGCTACGAGCAAACCTCTGAAAGCAGCTTCAGCGCACGTCGCCGTCACCTGGAGGCGTTGCAGCACGCCAGCGATGCCCTTGAGCATGGTCGGGCACAGCTGACGCTGGCGGGCGCCGGTGAATTGCTGGCCGAAGATTTGCGCATGGCGCAGCAATCGCTGGGCGAGATTACCGGGGCATTCAGCTCGGATGATCTGCTGGGGCGGATCTTCTCCAGCTTCTGTATCGGGAAATAATTTAGCTCTGTAGCCGCTGAGGAGCGTAGCGAGGCTGCGAAAAGGACCGAAGGGCCTTTAGATTGCCGGGGCTGCTTCGCAACCCATCGCAGCCTCGTACCTCGTCAGCGGCTACAGAGATCAATCATTTTGCTACAGTTAGTCGCATTCCCTCCGAGGTATTAGTCCAATGCGCCATTGATGCCGCCGCAAATCTTGCGGCCAGTTCTTGATTCCCCTGCAACAGGGGGTAGATCTGTGCATCTCTGGAGTGCGTATGACCCACGCGACCTGTGTAACGCTGGAAGGCGTTTCTTATCAACTGCCCGATGGCAGCCCGCTGTTTTCTGATCTCAACTTGCATCTCGATCAACGCCACACCGGCCTGGTGGGGCGTAATGGTGTGGGTAAAAGTGTATTGGCCCGTCTGATTGCCGGGGATATTGCTCCTACCACTGGGCGCTGCCTGCGCACCGCAAAGGTGTATTACCTGGCGCAGCACATCACCCATGCCCCCGGTCAGACGGTCGCTGATCTGGCCGGTGTGCAACCCATCATCAACGCGCTGGAACGCATCGAACAGGGCAGTACCGCACCCGCCGACTTTGACGCGGTGGGCGAGCAGTGGAACATTCGCCAGCAGTTACTCGACCAACTGGCCCACAACAACCTAGGGCACCTCACGCCTTCAACCCTGACCTCACGGCTCAGTGGCGGCGAAGCCATGCGTGTCGCGCTGATGGGGGCGTTTATGTCAGGCGCCGAGCTGCTGATTCTGGATGAACCGACCAATCATCTGGACCGTGAGCAGCGTTTGGCACTGCAGGTGCAACTCAGCCATTGGCCCAAGGCGTTGCTGGTGATCAGCCATGACCGAGAGTTGCTGGAGCCGATGAGTCGCATCCTCGAACTCTCAGCCTTGGGGCTGGCCAGCTACGGCGGGGGTTATTCGTTTTATGCACAGGCCAAAGCCCAGCAGCAATCGGCCGCCGAACAGCAACTGGCCCACGCCAAACTGGAACGAAACAGACAAGAACAGCGGTTGCGCGAGCAGGCTGAACAGCTTGAACGCAGGCAGGCACGGGGTAGCAAGTCTGCCAGTACCCGTAATCAGGCGAAGATTTTGCTGGGCCGCCAAAAGGAGCGCAGCCAAAACAGCAGCGGCAAATGGCAGCAACATCAGCAAGCCACGCGCGAGGCGTTGTCGGAACACGTCCGGCAAGCTGCCAGCCAGGTTGAAAGGCAGCAGGCGGTGTTTGTCTATGCCCCCACAACGAGCCAGCACAGCGCTGCCCACATCGCCGAGCTGGTTGAGGCACGCTTGCCGTATGGCTTCGAACCGTTGCGCACACTCAGCCTTACGCTCAGTCGGGGCCAGCGGGTGGCCTTGCTCGGCCCCAATGGCTGCGGTAAATCAACGGTACTCAAGGTGTTGGCTGGACAAGTACCGATCCTGGCTGGGCAGGCGGGTGTCCATGTGAAAACAGCTTATCTTGATCAACACCTGGCCATGCTGAACCTTGAATGTTCGGTGCTGGAGCAATTGCAGGCACTCAATCGGCAACTCACGGAGAGTGAATTGCGTACCCGGCTGGCGCAATTAGGGCTCGGCGCCGAGCAGGTGAATCGCCCTTGTGGACAACTCAGTGGGGGGGAACGGCTGAAGGCGGCAATGGCCTGTGTGTTCTATGCCGAGCAACCTGCGCAGTTGTTGTTGCTCGATGAGCCCGCCAATCACCTCGATCTGACGTCCTTGCTGGCGCTGGAAAACATGCTCAATCAGTACACCGGCACGTTGGTTATGACCTCACACGACCAGAGGTTTCTCGACGCTATTGGAATAACCCACAGGCTCATCGCGATTGCCAACGGCTGGTTGATCGCCGCTGTTTGAGCGCTACATAAGCTGCCGTTCATCACCTTTATCCCTTTTTAAGCTGTTGGCCGTTGGATGACGTGTTCATCCAGGCGGCTTTCGGCCGCCTTTTTGTTGGCCTGCCAGGGGGATTTTCGTCGGATAAGCTCTGTGTATAACTGGCCCTTAGCTCAGTGGGTAAGTGGGCTCGAAAACTGAAGACAAACCCCTCTGTGGATAACGTTATCATTTACCCACAGGCTTAACGCACTTATTCACGCCCCTCATGGCCACATGACCACAGACTTTTGAATCTCTGTACAGTACGTAAAATAAGGCTCTTAGCAATCTATCCACAGAAAGGTGCCGCTATAGAAATAAACATAAAAACAAAGCTTTAATAAATTTCTTCTTTATTTATTTTTCTATCTTGCCTTATCCACAAGCTGGTTAAATTTTGTGCAAAGGGTTCTTTAAGGAAGGCGAAGTCCCTATACTTCGCGGTCTATCCAAAAAACCCCTAGTAACAGGCACGAGGTGCGTGGTGAATTTCCCTTCCCGTTTTGCAGTGATCGTCATCGGTGGCGGTCACGCCGGAACCGAGGCTGCACTTGCTTCAGCACGCATGGGTGTAAAAACCCTGCTGTTGACCCACAACGTGGAAACCCTCGGGCATATGAGCTGCAACCCTGCGATCGGCGGGATTGGTAAAAGCCATCTGGTTAAAGAAATCGATGCCCTCGGCGGCGCGATGGCGACAGCGACTGATAAAAGCGGTATCCAGTTCCGCGTACTCAATGGCCGTAAAGGCCCGGCCGTACGTGCAACCCGCGCACAGGCCGACCGCGCTATTTACAAGTCGGTGGTACGCGAAATTCTGGAAAACCAACCGAACCTGTGGATATTTCAACAAGCGGCAGATGACCTGATTGTTGAAAACGATCAAGTACGCGGTGTTGTGACCCAGATGGGCCTGCGTTTTCTGGCTGACTCGGTGGTTTTGACCACCGGAACGTTCCTGGGTGGACTTATCCACATCGGTTTGCAGAATTACTCGGGCGGACGCGCCGGTGATCCACCTTCGATTGCCCTGGCACACCGTCTGCGTGAACTGCCTTTGCGTGTCGGTCGCTTGAAAACCGGCACTCCGCCGCGCATTGATGGCCGTTCGGTTGATTTCTCGGTGATGACTGAACAACCGGGTGACACGCCGATCCCGGTCATGTCGTTCATGGGCAACAAAGAACAGCATCCGACTCAAGTCAGCTGCTGGATCACCCATACCAATGCGCGCACCCACGAAATCATTGCGTCCAACCTCGATCGTTCGCCGATGTACTCAGGTGTGATCGAAGGGATTGGCCCGCGTTACTGCCCGTCGATTGAAGACAAGATTCATCGTTTTGCTGACAAGGAAAGCCATCAGGTGTTTATCGAACCGGAAGGTTTGAACACCCATGAGCTGTATCCGAACGGCATTTCGACCTCGTTGCCTTTTGATGTTCAGTTGCAACTCGTGCAGTCGATCCGCGGTATGGAAAATGCCCACATCGTGCGACCTGGCTATGCCATCGAATACGATTATTTCGACCCGCGCGACCTGAAATACAGCCTCGAAACCAAGGTGATCGGCGGTTTGTTTTTTGCCGGGCAAATCAACGGCACCACCGGTTACGAGGAAGCGGGGGCACAAGGTTTGCTCGCCGGAACCAACGCAGCCTTGCTTGCACAGGGCAAAGACACCTGGTGCCCGCGTCGCGATGAAGCCTACATCGGTGTATTGGTTGATGACCTGATTACCCTGGGGACTCAAGAACCGTACCGGATGTTTACTTCCCGCGCCGAATACCGCTTGATCCTGCGTGAAGACAACGCCGATATGCGCCTGACCGAAAAAGGTCGTGAGCTGGGTTTGGTCGATGACGCCCGTTGGGCGGCGTTCTGCACCAAGCGCGAAAGCATTGCCCTGGAAGAACAACGCCTGAAAAGCACCTGGGTACGCCCGGGGACTGAGCAAGGTGAAGCGATTGCGGCCAAATTTGGCACACCGTTGACCCATGAATACAATTTGCTCAGTTTGCTGACGCGTCCGGAAATCGACTACGCCGGTCTGGTCGAAGTGACCGGTGAAGGGGCAAGCGATCCGCTGGTCGCTGAACAGGTTGAGATCAAAACCAAGTACGCGGGCTACATCGACCGTCAACAGGACGAGATTGCACGTCTTCGCGCCAGTGAAAATATCAAACTGCCTGTGGATATCGATTACACGACCATTTCCGGGTTGTCCAAAGAGATCCAGAGCAAACTCGGTGCAACACGCCCCGAGACGCTGGGCCAGGCTTCGCGAATTCCCGGTGTGACCCCGGCGGCGATTTCCCTGTTGATGATTCACCTGAAAAAACGCGGCGCTGGCCGCAAGTTGGAGCAAAACGCTTGAGTTCGCTGGTTACCGCACAACACGCTGAAGAGTTATCAACAGGTGCACGCCAACTGGGCGTCGCTTTGACCGAAACCCAGCACGAGCTGCTGCTGGGCTATCTGGCCCTGTTGATAAAATGGAACAAGGCCTACAACCTCACGGCTGTGCGTAACCCCGACGAAATGGTTTCGCGTCACTTGCTCGACAGCCTGAGCGTGATGCCGTTTATCGAAAACGGCCGCTGGCTGGACGTGGGCAGTGGCGGGGGGATGCCGGGTATTCCGTTGGCGATCCTGTTTCCTGAGTCGCAAGTGACCTGCCTGGACAGCAACGGCAAGAAAACCCGCTTTCTGACCCAGGTTAAACTCGAGCTCAAACTGGACAACCTGCAAGTTATCCACAGTCGCGTAGAAGAGTTTCAGCCTGAGCAGGCGTTCAACGGAATTGTTTCCAGGGCTTTCAGTAGCATGGAGAACTTCACCAACTGGACGCGGCACCTGGGCAACAGCGAAACACGCTGGTTGGCAATGAAGGGCGTTCATCCGGCTGATGAGCTGGTAGCATTGCCGTCTGATTTTCGTCTAGATAGCGAACACGCCTTGACCGTTCCAGGTTGCCAAGGCCAACGCCATCTGCTGATACTGCGCCGAACGGCATGATTGGGAACGCAAGCAAGAATGGCTAAGGTATTCGCAATAGCGAACCAAAAAGGTGGTGTGGGTAAAACCACCACCTGTATCAACCTCGCAGCATCGCTGGTCGCGACCAAGCGGCGCGTCCTGTTGATCGACCTTGATCCACAAGGCAACGCCACCATGGGCAGCGGTGTGGATAAACATGGTCTTGAGAATTCGGTCTACGACCTGTTGATCGGTGAATGCGACCTGGCTCAGGCCATGCACGTCTCCGAGCACGGTGGTTACCAGCTGTTGCCGGCCAACCGTGACCTGACAGCAGCCGAAGTTGTACTGCTCGAAATGCAGATGAAAGAAAGCCGTCTGCGTACAGCGCTGGCGCCGGTGCGTGAAAGCTACGATTACATCCTGATCGACTGCCCGCCGTCGTTGTCGATGCTGACCTTGAACGCCCTGGTGGCTGCCGATGGGGTAATTATCCCCATGCAGTGCGAGTACTTCGCCCTCGAAGGCTTGAGCGACCTTGTGGATAACATCAAGCGCATCGCCGAGTTGCTTAACCCGAATCTGAAAATCGAAGGCCTGCTGCGGACCATGTACGACCCGCGCCTGAGCCTGATGAACGATGTGTCGGCCCAGCTCAAAGAACACTTCGGTGAGCAGTTGTACGACACGGTGATTCCGCGAAACATTCGTCTGGCCGAGGCGCCGAGTTACGGCATGCCGGCATTGGCCTATGATAAAAACTCCCGTGGCGCGATTGCTTACCTTGCCCTGGCCGGCGAGCTGGTTCGTCGTCAACGTCGCACCTCCCGCACTGCTCAGCCAACTTAAGGATATTCCATGGCCGTCAAGAAACGAGGTCTAGGACGTGGACTGGATGCACTCCTGAGTGGTCCTACGGTCAGCTCGCTGGAAGAGCAGGCCGTCAAGGTCGATCAAAGCGAACTGCAGCATTTGCCCCTGGACCTGATCCAGCGCGGCAAATATCAGCCTCGTCGCGACATGGACCCGCAAGCGCTCGAAGAACTGGCGAACTCGATCAAGACCCAGGGCGTGATGCAGCCGATCGTGGTGCGTCCGATCGCTGGCGACCGTTTTGAGATCATCGCCGGTGAACGTCGCTGGCGCGCCAGCCAACAGGCCGGTAAAGACACCATCCCGGCGATGGTGCGTGATGTACCGGATGAAACCGCTATCGCGATGGCGCTGATTGAAAACATTCAGCGTGAAGACCTGAATCCGATCGAAGAAGCGATTGCCTTGCAACGCTTGCAGCAAGAGTTTCAGCTGACTCAACAACAAGTGGCCGACGCTGTGGGTAAGTCCCGGGTGTCTGTGGCTAACTTGTTGCGACTGATTTCATTGCCCGAAGTGATCAAAACCATGCTGTCCCACGGTGACCTCGAAATGGGCCATGCGCGGGCATTGCTCGGTTTGCCGGACAACAAACAGGTCGAGGGGGCGCGACACGTTGTCGCACGTGGTCTGACCGTACGCCAGACCGAAGCCTTGGTTCGCCAGTGGTTGAGCGGTAAACAAGAGCCTGCTGAACCGGTTAAAGCCGATCCCGATATCACTCGCCTGGAGCAGCGTCTGGCCGAGCGCCTAGGCTCTGCGGTGCAGATCCGCCACGGAAAGAAGGGAAAAGGCCAATTAGTGATTGGTTACAACTCCCTTGATGAGCTTCAAGGAGTGCTTGCTCACATCCGCTGAAACATTTCCTGTGTAGCGCGCAGTCGGAAATCACTACCTGACAGTTGAATAGGGGCTTCAGCGCCCCTATACTCTGCGCGCATTTTGTCGGCACAAATTATGCCAAGTTTTAGCTTTTGGCAGCCGACCATTGAGGAGCAGTTGTGATGGAGACACGCACGCCAAACCGCTTGCCATTCCATCGCTTGGCGGTTTTTCCGGTTTTGCTGGCTCAATTTGTCGTTTTATTGCTGGCTGCTCTGGGGCTCTGGCAATGGCAGGGAGTTGTAGCCGGATACTCAGGACTCTGCGGAGGCCTGATCGCTTTGCTACCCAATGTGTACTTTGCTCACAGAGCTTTCCGGTTTACCGGCGCTCGAGCAGCGCAAGCCATCGTCCGGTCGTTTTACGCTGGCGAGGCGGGCAAATTAATTTTGACGGCAGTGCTGTTCGCGCTGACGTTTGCAGGTGTGAAGCCATTGGCGCCGCTAGCTGTATTCGGCGTCTTCGTGTTGACCCAATTGGTCAGCTGGTTCGCTCCCCTGCTAATGAGAACAACACTTTCGAGACCTTAGGGCGTTTGAGGCAACCATGGCAGAAACAACCGCTTCGGGCTATATCCAGCACCACTTACAGAACCTGACCTTCGGGCAGCTACCTGATGGCGGCTGGGGCTTTGCTCACACCGTTGCAGAAGCTAAAGCAATGGGCTTTTGGTCATTCCACGTCGATACCCTCGGCTGGTCTGTATTCGTAGGCTTGCTGTTTATCTTCATTTTCCGCATGGCGGCCAAGAAGGCAACTTCCGGTCAACCAGGCGCACTGCAGAACTTCGTTGAAGTGCTGGTGGAATTCGTTGATGGCAGCGTAAAAGACAGCTTCCATGGCCGTAGCGCCGTGATTGCTCCGCTGGCGCTGACCATTTTCGTCTGGGTATTCCTGATGAACGTCATCGACCTGATCCCGGTTGACTGGATTCCACAGTTGGCCATCCTGATCACTGGCGATGAGCACTTCCCGTTCCGTGCCGTACCGACGACCGATCCTAACGCTACCCTGGGCATGGCCCTGTCGGTATTCGCGTTGATCATCTTCTACAGCATCAAAATCAAGGGCATCGGCGGTTTTATCGGCGAACTGACCCTGCACCCGTTCGGCAGCAAGAACATCCTGGTTCAAGCGCTGCTGATTCCGGTGAACTTCCTGCTCGAATTCGTGACGCTGATTGCCAAGCCAATCTCGCTGGCACTGCGTCTGTTCGGCAACATGTACGCTGGCGAACTGGTATTTATCCTGATCGCCGTAATGTTCGGCAGCGGCCTGCTTTGGCTTAGCGGTCTGGGCGTGGTGCTGCAATGGGCGTGGGCTGTATTCCACATCCTGATCATCACCTTGCAAGCGTTCATCTTCATGATGTTGACCATCGTTTACTTGTCGATGGCGCACGAAGAGAACCACTAAGACCCGTTTCGGCGAGTCTGGTGCCCCTCTCGTTTCGGCGAGAGGGTGTAGCAAATTGATTTTGTTTTACCGCTTTAATCTAAAAACCTAAACCATACGACGTAAAAGTCGGGAGGAAAGATGGAAACTGTAGTTGGTCTAACCGCTATCGCTGTTGCACTGTTGATCGGCCTGGGTGCACTGGGTACCGCAATTGGTTTCGGCCTGTTGGGCGGCAAGTTCCTGGAAGGCGCAGCGCGTCAACCAGAAATGGTTCCAATGCTGCAAGTTAAAATGTTCATCGTTGCCGGTCTGCTCGACGCCGTAACCATGATCGGTGTTGGTATCGCACTGTTCTTCACCTTCGCTAATCCTTTCGTTGGTCAACTCGCTGGCTAATCACTCGAATTTTCGAGTTGATTAGAGTGATGGACAACGAACGAGCGAGGTGTTGGCGTGAACATTAATGCAACCCTGATTGGCCAGTCCGTTGCGTTCTTCATTTTTGTACTGTTTTGCATGAAGTTCGTGTGGCCTCCGGTCATCGCGGCATTGCAAGAACGTCAGAAGAAGATTGCGGCTGGACTGGACGCTGCTACCCGAGCAGCTCGTGACCTGGAGTTGGCCCAAGATAAAGCGGGTCAACAACTGCGCGAAGCTAAGGCTCAAGCAGCTGAAATCATTGAGCAAGCCAAGAAACGCGGTACTCAGATCGTAGACGAAGCCCGTGAACAGGCTCGCGTTGAAGCTGACCGTGTGAAGGCTCAGGCTCAGGCCGAGATCGAACAGGAACTGAACAGCGTCAAAGACGCCCTGCGTGCCCAATTGGGTGGCTTGGCTGTTGAAGGCGCAGAGAAGATCCTGGGTGCCACAATCGATCAAAACGCGCACGCGGAGCTGGTTAATAAACTGGCTGCTGAAATTTAAGCGAGGGCGATCATGGCAGAATTGACCACGTTGGCCCGACCTTACGCTAAGGCAGCCTTCGAGCACGCCCAGGCCCACCAGCAACTGGCCTCTTGGTCAGCCATGCTCGGCCTGGCTGCAGCGGTGTCGCAAGACGACACGATGCAGCGCGTGCTCAAGGCCCCGCGACTGACGAGCGCAGAAAAGGCCGCCACGTTTATTGACGTGTGCGGCGACAAGTTTGATGTGAAAGTGCAGAACTTCATCCACGTCGTTGCAGAAAACGACCGTCTCCTGCTTTTGCCGGAGATCGCCGCTCTGTTTGACCTGTACAAGGCCGAGCAAGAGAAGTCGGTAGATGTTGAAGTGACCAGTGCTTTCGCATTGAACCAAGAACAGCAAGACAAACTCGCCAAGGTTCTCAGTGCACGACTCGACCGGGAAGTGCGCCTGCAAGTTGCGGAAGACAAGTCCCTCATTGGGGGCATTGTCATTCGCGCCGGCGACCTGGTTATCGATGGCTCGATTCGCGGCAAACTCGCGAATCTTGCCGAAGCATTGAAATCTTGAGTTTGAAGGGGCAGCAGAGCAATGCAGCAACTCAATCCTTCCGAAATAAGTGAAATTATCAAGGGCCGCATCGACAAGCTCGATGTGACCTCCCAAGCCCGTAACGAAGGCACTGTCGTCAGCGTATCTGACGGTATCGTGCGGATTCACGGTCTGGCCGACGTAATGTCCGGCGAGATGATCGAGTTTCCGGGCGGCGTCTTCGGTATGGCCCTCAACCTGGAGCAAGACTCCGTAGGTGCCGTAATTTTGGGCGCTTACCAGTCTCTGGCTGAAGGCATGAGCGCCAAGTGCACTGGCCGCATCCTGGAAGTTCCTGTTGGTAAGGAACTGCTGGGTCGCGTAGTCGACGCACTGGGTAACCCAGTTGACGGCAAAGGTCCTCTGGGCAACACCGAGACCGACGCGGTCGAGAAAGTTGCTCCAGGCGTGATCTGGCGTAAGTCGGTAGACCAGCCTGTACAGACTGGCTACAAGGCTGTCGATGCCATGATCCCTGTCGGCCGTGGCCAGCGTGAGCTGATCATCGGTGACCGTCAGATCGGTAAAACCGCTCTGGCGATCGACGCGATCATCAACCAGAAAGACAGCGGCATTTTCTGTGTCTACGTAGCTATCGGTCAGAAGCAATCGACCATCGCTAACGTGGTTCGCAAGCTGGAAGAAAACGGCGCACTGAAAAACACGATCATCGTGGCTGCCAGTGCTTCTGAATCGCCTGCGCTGCAATACCTGGCTCCTTACGCCGGTTGCACCATGGGTGAGTTCTTCCGTGACCGCGGTGAAGACGCGCTGATCGTTTATGACGATCTGTCCAAGCAAGCTGTGGCTTACCGCCAGATTTCCCTGCTGCTGCGCCGTCCACCAGGCCGTGAAGCTTACCCAGGCGACGTGTTCTATCTCCACTCCCGTCTGCTGGAGCGCGCATCCCGCGTTTCGGAAGATTACGTAGAGAAGTTCACCAATGGCGCAGTGACCGGCAAAACCGGTTCCCTGACCGCATTGCCGATCATCGAAACTCAAGCTGGCGACGTTTCCGCGTTCGTTCCGACCAACGTGATTTCCATCACCGACGGTCAGATCTTCCTGGAATCGGCCATGTTCAACTCGGGCATCCGCCCTGCAGTGAACGCCGGTGTTTCGGTATCCCGTGTGGGTGGTGCCGCTCAGACCAAGATCATCAAGAAGCTCTCCGGTGGTATCCGTACCGCTCTGGCTCAGTACCGTGAACTGGCCGCATTCGCCCAGTTCGCTTCTGACCTGGACGAAGCGACCCGTAAGCAACTTGAGCATGGTCAGCGCGTTACCGAGCTGATGAAGCAGAAGCAATACGCCCCAATGTCGATCGCTGACATGGCGTTGTCGCTGTATGCCGCTGAGCGTGGGTTCCTGACTGACGTCGAAATCGCCAAGGTCGGCAGCTTTGAACAAGCGCTGATTGCTTACTTCAACCGCGATCATGCCGACTTGTTGGCCAAGATCAACGTGAAGGGTGACTTCAATGACGAAATCGACGCTGGCCTGAAAGCCGGTATCGAGAAGTTCAAGGCCACCCAAACCTGGTAAGCCGCAGCGGGAGCCGCAAGGCTCCCGCTTGCTAACCTGATAGGTGTTACATGGCAGGCGCAAAAGAGATTCGCAGTAAGATTGCGAGCATCAAAAGCACGCAAAAAATTACCAGCGCCATGGAAAAAGTGGCGGTCAGCAAAATGCGCAAGGCACAAATGCGCATGGCTGCTAGCCGTCCTTATGCGGAGCGCATCCGCCAGGTTATTGGGCATTTGGCCAACGCCAACCCGGAATACCGCCACCCATTCATGATCGACCGCGCAGTTAAGCGTGTGGGTTATGTGGTTGTGAGCAGTGACCGTGGTTTGTGCGGTGGTTTGAATACCAACCTGTTCAAGGCCCTGGTCAAGGACATGGCGGTAAACCGCGATAACGGCGTCGAGATTGATCTGTGTGTTGTTGGTAGCAAGGGTGCGGCCTTTTTCCGTAACTTCGGCGGTAACGTCGTTGCAGCTATCAGCCACCTGGGTGAAGAGCCGTCGATCAATGATCTGATCGGCAGTGTGAAGGTGATGCTGGATGCGTACCTGGAAGGCCGGATTGACCGCCTGTCCGTGGTATCCAACAAGTTCATCAACACCATGACCCAGCAGCCAACCGTGGAGCAATTGATTCCACTGGTGGCGACCCCGGATCAGGAACTCAAGCACCACTGGGACTACCTCTACGAACCAGACGCCAAAGAGCTGCTTGACGGCTTGATGGTGCGTTACGTGGAGTCGCAGGTGTACCAGGCGGTGGTCGAGAACAACGCAGCTGAACAAGCGGCGCGGATGATCGCGATGAAAAACGCTACCGATAACGCCGGTGATCTGATCAGCGATTTGCAGCTGGTCTACAACAAGGCGCGTCAGGCTGCGATCACCCAAGAGATCTCGGAAATCGTCGGCGGCGCTGCCGCGGTTTAACGGTTCAAATATTCAGAGGATCCAGCTATGAGTAGCGGACGTATCGTTCAAATCATCGGCGCCGTTATCGACGTGGAATTTCCACGCGACAGCGTACCGAGCATCTACAACGCGCTGAAAGTACAAGGCGCGGAAACTACTCTGGAAGTTCAGCAGCAGCTGGGCGACGGCGTAGTTCGTACCATTGCGATGGGTTCCACCGAAGGCTTGAAGCGCGGTCTGGACGTAGTCGACACTGGCGCAGCCATCTCCGTACCGGTCGGTAAAGCGACCCTGGGCCGGATCATGGACGTACTGGGTAACCCGATTGACGAAGCTGGCCCGATCGACACCGAAGAGCGTTGGGGCATTCACCGTCCAGCACCTTCGTTCGCCGAGCAAGCTGGCGGCAACGATCTGCTGGAAACAGGCATCAAGGTTATCGACCTGGTTTGCCCGTTCGCCAAAGGCGGTAAAGTCGGTCTGTTCGGTGGTGCCGGTGTAGGCAAAACCGTAAACATGATGGAACTGATCCGTAACATCGCCATCGAGCACAGCGGTTATTCCGTGTTCGCCGGTGTGGGTGAGCGTACTCGTGAGGGTAACGACTTCTACCACGAGATGAAGGATTCCAACGTACTGGACAAAGTAGCGCTGGTTTACGGTCAGATGAACGAGCCGCCGGGTAACCGTCTGCGCGTAGCACTGACTGGCCTGACCATGGCTGAGAAGTTCCGTGACGAAGGTAACGACGTTCTGCTGTTCGTCGACAACATCTACCGTTACACACTGGCCGGTACTGAAGTATCCGCACTGCTGGGCCGTATGCCTTCGGCAGTAGGTTACCAGCCGACCCTGGCTGAAGAGATGGGCGTTCTGCAAGAACGTATCACTTCGACCAAGGAAGGTTCGATCACTTCGATCCAAGCGGTATACGTACCTGCGGATGACTTGACCGACCCGTCGCCAGCGACCACCTTCGCCCACTTGGACGCCACCGTCGTACTGTCCCGTGACATCGCTTCCCTGGGTATCTACCCAGCGGTCGATCCACTTGACTCGACTTCGCGCCAGCTGGACCCGAACGTGATCGGCCAGGAGCACTACGACACCGCTCGCGGCGTTCAGTACGTGCTGCAGCGTTACAAAGAACTGAAGGACATCATTGCGATCCTGGGTATGGACGAGCTGTCGGAAGCCGACAAGCAGTTGGTAAACCGTGCTCGTAAGATCCAGCGCTTCTTGTCGCAGCCGTTCTTCGTGGCTGAAGTCTTCACCGGTGCTTCGGGTAAATACGTTTCCCTGAAAGACACCATTGCTGGCTTCAAAGGCATCCTCAACGGTGACTACGACCACCTGCCAGAACAAGCGTTCTACATGGTTGGCGGCATCGAAGAAGCGATCGAGAAAGCCAAGAAACTGTAATTCGGGCGCCCGGAAACGGGCGCTAATCAGGTTGAGGCAATCAGATGGCTAATATGACAGTCCATTGCGATATCGTCAGCGCGGAAGGAGAAATCTTTTCCGGTCTGGTTGAGATGGTGATTGCGCACGGTGCACTGGGTGATCTTGGTATCGCTCTGGGTCACGCTCCGCTGATCACCAGTCTGAACCCAGGTCCGATCCGCCTGATCAAACAGGGTGGCGAAGCCGAGGTGTTTTACATCTCTGGTGGTTTCCTCGAGGTTCAGCCGAACATGGTCAAGGTGCTTGCCGACACCGTGCAACGTGCTGCCGACCTGGATGAAGCCTCTGCTCAGGAAGCCGTTAAGGCTGCCGAGAAGGCCCTGAACGAAAAAGGCGCAGATTTCGATTACGGATCTGCTGCCGCACGTCTGGCCGAGGCTGCAGCTCAGCTGCGCACCGTCCAGCAAATCCGCAAGAAGTTCGGCGGTTAAGCCGTTGCTGATTGTGTGATTGATTAAAAAGGGTAGCCTCGGCTACCCTTTTTTCATTTCCGCGAACTACTTTTGGTCGCATTCGCTGACCACCCAGGATTGGTAGCCAGTCATGTCTCTCGATATCGTTATTCTCGCCGCAGGCCAGGGCACCCGCATGCGTTCGTCCCTGCCCAAGGTCCTTCACCCGGTGGCCGGTAATTCCATGCTTGGGCATGTTATCCACAGCGCCCGCCAACTTAAGCCGACCGGTATTCACGTGGTCATCGGCCATGGTGCCGAATTGGTCCGCGAGCGTTTGGCCGCTGATGACCTGAACTTTGTGCTGCAAGACAAGCAACTGGGTACCGGCCACGCCGTGGCGCAGGCCCTGCCATTTTTGACCGCCGAAAATGTGCTGGTGCTGTACGGCGACGTACCGTTGATCGAAGTCGACACCTTGCAGCGCCTGCTCAAGCAAGTGAGCCCGGAGCAACTGGGCCTGCTGACCGTGAACCTGGCTGACCCGACGGGTTATGGCCGTATCGTGCGTGATGCCACCGGCAAGGTCAGCGCCATCGTTGAGCATAAAGATGCCACCGATGAGCAACGAGCCATCACCGAAGGCAACACCGGCATTCTGGCTTTGCCGACCGCTCGCCTGGCTGACTGGATGAGCCGTCTGTCGAACAACAATGCTCAGGGCGAGTATTACCTGACTGACGTCATTGCTATGGCGGTGAGTGATGGCTTGGTAGTGGCCACTGAACATGCCCATGACCCGATGGAAGTGCAGGGTGCCAATGACCGTAAACAGCTCAGCGAGCTGGAACGTCATTACCAGTTGCGTGAAGGCCGTCGACTGATGGCATTGGGCGTGACTCTGCGTGACCCGGCCCGTTTTGATGTGCGCGGTGAAGTGACCGTCGGTCGTGACGTGCTGATCGACATCAACGTGATTCTTGAAGGTCGCGTGGTGATCGAAGATGACGTGGTGATTGGTCCGAACTGCGTGATCAAAGACAGCACCTTGCGCAAAGGTGCAGTGGTCAAAGCCAACAGCCATCTTGACGGTGCGGTACTGGGCGAGGGCAGCGATGCCGGTCCTTTCGCCCGCTTGCGTCCGGGCAGCGTGCTCGACGCCCGCGCCCATGTGGGTAACTTTGTAGAGTTGAAAAACACCCACCTGGGTGAAGAAGCCAAGTGCGGTCACCTGACCTATTTGGGCGATGCCGAAGTGGGCCCGCGCACCAACATCGGTGCGGGCACCATCACCTGCAACTACGACGGCGCCAACAAGTGGAAAACTGTGTTGGGTGCGGATGTGTTCATCGGTTCCAACAACTCGCTGGTAGCACCTGTGGATATCTCTAATGGCGCCACCACTGCGGCCGGTTCGACCATCAACCAAAATGTTGAAGCCGAGCAATTGGCCGTGGGCCGTGCCCGCCAGCGCAACATCGATGGCTGGAAACGCCCGGTGAAACAACCAAAGCCGTAAGTTAACTCCCACTGTAGGAGCGAGCTTGCCTCGCGATCTTTTGACTCATCGAAAGATCACTGCCTTCGGCAGCGCCTACAGAACAGTTATCCACAGCTCAGAATGGTTGTTTTGTTACACATTTAAGTCATCGTATAACTGTTTTAAATCAATGACTTACACAAAGCCTTATCCATCACCTGTGGATAAGGCTTTGTTTTATCTGCCATTTATCGCCCGCCAAACCCCCGCCCGCAGGGGACGAAAGTGAGTTATTCACAAAATAATCTGCAACAAATTCTTGACGTGAATTTCGAGATCGGGTTTCATTGCTTTCGTTATCTTTCGAACCGAAACTTAGAGCCAACATGTCGAAGCGCAACACCCCCCAACGCAGACACAACATCATGGCCTTGCTCACCGAGCAGGGCGAAGTCAGTGTGGATGAATTGGCCAAGCGCTTCGAAACCTCCGAGGTCACGATTCGAAAGGATCTGGCGGCACTCGAAAGTAATGGCTTGTTACTGCGTCGTTATGGCGGCGCCATCACCATGCCGCAAGAACTGGTGAGTGACGTCCCTCAGCCTGTCTCCCTCTATAAGCAAGCCATCGCCCGTGTGGCCGTCGGCCTGATTAAAGAACATGCGCGGATCATCATCGACAGCGGCAGCACCACGGCGTCGATGATTCCGCAACTGGGCCTGCAACCGGGTCTGGTGGTGATGACCAACTCCTTGCACGTGGCCAACGCGCTCAGTGAACTTGAGCACGAACCTGTGCTGTTGATGACCGGTGGCACGTGGGATCCGCATTCTGAGTCCTTTCAGGGACAGGTGGCGGAGCAGGTGCTGCGCTCTTACGACTTCGACCAATTGTTTATCGGTGCTGACGGGATCGACCTGCAGCGTGGAACAACAACTTTTAACGAGTTGTTGGGTCTGAGCCGGGTCATGGCCGATGTCGCGCGTGAAGTGATTGTGATGGTCGAGTCCGACAAGATCGGCCGCAAAATACCCAACCTGGAACTGCCCTGGGGCAGCGTCCATACCCTTATTACAGATGATCGCCTGCCTAAAGAGGCGCGCGAACAGATTCAGGCCCGGGGTATAACACTGTTATGCGCCGCCCTCGATTAGGAGAAATTTATGTGTGGAATCGTTGGCGCAGTCGCCGAACGTAATATCACGGCCATTCTGCTCGAAGGCCTGAAACGTCTTGAGTACCGTGGCTATGACAGCGCCGGTGTTGCCGTGTTTACCAACAACGGTACGCTGGAGCGCACGCGCCGTAACGGCAAGGTGTCTGAACTGGAACAAGCCCTGGCCGGTGAACCGCTGGTGGGCCGTCTGGGCATCGCCCACACCCGTTGGGCCACCCACGGTGCGCCGTGCGAGCGCAATGCGCACCCGCATTTTTCGGGCTCGGATCTGGCCGTTGTGCACAACGGCATTATCGAAAACCACGAAGCCCTGCGCGAACAGCTTAAAGGCCTGGGTTACGTGTTCACCTCGGACACCGATACCGAAGTCATCGCCCACCTGCTGCAACACAAACTCAAAGAACAAAGCGATCTGACCGAAGCCCTGAAGGCCACGGTTAAAGAGTTGCACGGTGCATACGGCCTGGCCGTGATCAACGCCAAACAACCTGATCGCCTGGTTGCTGCCCGCAGTGGTAGCCCGCTGGTGATTGGTCTGGGCCTGGGCGAAAACTTCCTCGCGTCCGACCAATTGGCCCTGCGCCAAGTGACTGACCGTTTCATGTACCTGGAAGAAGGCGACATCGCTGAAATCCGTCGTGACAGCGTGCAAATCTGGGATGTGGACGGCCAGACCGTTCAGCGTGAAACCGTGCAATACCGCGACGGTGCCGAAGCGGCCGATAAGGGCGAGTTCCGTCACTACATGCTCAAAGAAATTCACGAGCAGCCAAGTGTTGTCCAGCGCACCCTGGAAAACCGTCTGGGTCAGGACCACGTTCTGGTTCAGGCCTTTGGCCAAAACGCCAAAGAACTGTTCGCCAAAGTGCGCAACGTTCAGATCGTGGCCTGCGGTACCAGCTACCACGCCGGTATGGTTGCCCGTTACTGGCTGGAAAGCCTGGCCGGCATCCCGTGCCAGGTCGAAGTGGCGAGCGAGTTCCGCTACCGCAAAGTGGTGGTACAGCCAGACACCCTGTTCGTGTCGATCTCACAATCGGGCGAAACCGCTGACACCCTGGCAGCACTGCGCAACGCCAAAGAGCTGGGCTTCCTCGGCAGCTTGGCGATTTGCAACGTCGGCATCAGCTCGCTGGTTCGTGAATCTGACCTGACCCTGCTGACCCAAGCCGGTCGTGAAATTGGCGTGGCCTCGACCAAAGCCTTTACCACTCAATTGGTCGGCCTGCTGCTGCTCACCTTGTCCCTGGGCCAAGTGCGCGGCACCCTCGAAGCCGGTGTTGAAGCGCAACTGGTTGAAGAACTGCGCCGCCTGCCGACCCGTCTGGGTGAAGCCCTGGCGATGGACGCTACCGTTGAGAAAGTCGCTGAACTGTTCGCCGACAAACACCACACCCTGTTCCTGGGCCGTGGGGCGCAGTACCCGGTGGCGATGGAAGGCGCGCTCAAGCTCAAAGAAATTTCGTACATCCACGCTGAAGCGTACCCGGCGGGCGAACTGAAACATGGCCCGTTGGCACTGGTGGACAACGACATGCCGGTGGTCACCGTTGCGCCGAACAATGAACTGTTGGAAAAACTGAAATCCAACCTGCAAGAAGTTCGCGCACGTGGTGGTGAGTTGATCGTCTTCGCTGACGAACAAGCCGGCATGAGCAACGGCGAAGGCACCCACGTGATCAACATGCCGCACATCCACGACGTGCTGGCGCCGATCCTCTATACCATCCCGTTGCAACTGCTGTCTTACTACGTGGCCGTGCTCAAAGGCACCGACGTAGACCAGCCGCGCAACTTGGCTAAATCGGTGACGGTGGAATAAGTTTTTCCACGGCATTGGGTGAACACATTCAACCCGCACCCAGCGGGTTGAATGTTGAGCATTGAAACTTCCACAAACCAGCCAGGCCCGAAGCGTGTGTAAACCTTCGCGCCTGATGGATCAACACGCAGTAAAAGCCCCAATCAAAGGTGGAAGTGGCCCGCAGCCTCCGGCTGGTAAAGCACTTTCCTGATCTCTATTCGGCGGGTCTTGTCTGATATTCGCCAGTCAATGGCGTCCCCTTCCTGATAACCCAGGATGGCGGCACCGATGTCGGAATAAACAGAATGTTTTCCGCTGCTGCTGTCGGCGTCTTCGGGGTAGACCAAGGCCACTTCGATCTCTTCGTCGTCCAACTGCAGCAAGGCTCTGGAGTTCATCGTGACGACATTGGATGGCACCTGCTGCGGCTTGACGACAATGGCACGCTCAAGCTCATGTTCGAGCTCAACGACGGCGGGGCCTGGTTCGAGCGCGATCAGTTGTTCGAGTCTGGCCTTGTCGATTTCAGTAATGAAGATTTTGGTGGCGTTACTCACGGCACCTTCGCGCAAGAGCTGGAGATAGCGTCCCGCCGCCATGGAAAATGACTTCAATGTCGGCGTTTCGCTCTCAAGCACAAAGCCGCTGCGCACAAAGGCTTTGAGCGAGCGCGTGTTGTCCGGATGGATCTTGGCGATGAGCTTCTTGGCCCGCATGTCGAGGAAGGCCAGTTTCATGCCTTCCTGGATCGTGCGGGCGCCAAGGTTGCGGCCCCATTTGTCGCTGTCTCCGATGACCAGGACTATCTCGCAATCCGGGCCGGTTTTGATCAGACGGACAAAGCCGACCGGAGCGTCATGCCTGTCAAAGGCCATGAAGAACCGGCCGCCCTGGTTGAATAGATGAGTCAGGATCGGCAGTTGTGTCCGATCAATGGCGTGCCCAATGGAGCGCGAAACATGACGAGAATCGCTCAGGTAGCAGGTGACACGTTCATCCTCCAACCAATCCATCAACGTCAGCGCGTGCGCCCGAGTAATTTCAGGGCACAGCGAAATGAAAGGCTTGTTCATCTTGACCACACTTATTTGTTAAGGATGGAAGCCCTTCATGGCCAGAGTCATGACGGTTCTTCGGCAACCGGCCATTTTATGGCATGACGCCTGTAAAGCCGAATCCAAAGCCGCTTTTCGAGGGATGGCTACGGTTTTTTGGTTGTTTTACCCAACTTTCTACGTTCAAACCCTTCGACCCACTTTATGCAGATCGCAGGCAATCAGGAGCTCGAAAATCGATGGACAGCACCTTTAAAAACATCAGCCAACGCATGAACAATCGCCGGTTTGCCGTGGCGAGTAACGCCAGCGGGTTATCCGACGCCAGCACGGTGTTCCACTACCACGTCGATGGCAATGCGATCACCGGGACTTACCAGGGCGGGCATATCCGCACGGGGCATTTGGTCGGTCGCGCCACCGGCCCCGACACTATCGAGTTGCTGTACCAATGCCTGACCGCAGAGGGCGAGTTGCTGGCCGGTTGGTCGCGGGGCACAGTCGGTGTGGATCACGCCGGGCGCACCACACTGGAGTTTGTCTGGGGCTGGTTATCGGGTGCGACCGGGGGCGGGGAGTCGAGCTACGTGGAGCTGGATGAGTAAGGCGTTATGAGCTAAATCAACACGGCTAGGCCAAACAGTTATTTCATATCTAAAAAAATGCTCGTTAGGCTATAAAAACCGGGCCGCCGGATATGCACTTTTCATTTTCCGATGGCCGGTTCTGCCTGCTCCAGCAGGAGCCGCATCGCACTGACGATGCCGTGATTAATGAGCAATAAACTCTTAAAAAATATAAATCCGATTTACACCGACTTTTATAAATCCATGGACCGTGACAGCAGCTCTCGCCAGGATGCCGGGGATATTGCGCAGGCCAGTGTTGAGCGGTTGCTTAAGCTGCCCGCTGAGCAAGAGGTTCGATCACCTGCGGGGTTGCTTCGGCAAATCGCCCGTAATTTGAAAATCGACCTTGCGCGTCATCGTCGGCGCTTGCCTATGGAATCTCTGGAGTCGCGGGTGGATGCCGAGTCGTTGCCGGCGCTGTCCCACGACATTGACCCGGAGCGCATTGCCTTGGGGCAGGAGCGGGTGGAGCTATTGTCCAAAGCCATTGATAGCATGCCGGCGCGCTGCCGCGAGGCGTTTATCCTCTCGCGCATCCACGGGCTGGCGCATAACGAGGTTGGCGCCAGCATGGGCATTTCGCCCAGCATGGTGGAGAAGCATGTGGCGTTGGGTTTAAAAATTTGCCGGGAGTTTATGGATTAATGCGCGTACCGAGGTGGGTTACTTGTCTTTAATTGCTGCTTTGCTAGCACTCTAATCAGGCGATGAACTTGCCTTTAAATGACTCGGATTACGTTAATCGCTTACTGGCGCGCAGCCGTTGCGGCGACCCACAACGCGAAGCGGACGCTCGCCTGGAATTAGAGCAGTGGGTGGCCGTGAGTGACGACAATCGGCGCTGCTATGAAGCCCAGCGGCAAACCGTTGTCGCGCTGGATGCCTCACTCGACAGTTTGCGCCAGCGCTACCCGCGCCACCTGGCCCCGGCGTCTGCTGCGCAGGCCCCGGCCGTTCGCAACCCCCGTCGTGGCTGGGCCTGGCCCACATGGAGCAGTGCGCTGGTGCTGATGCTCGGGGTTGGCCTGACCTTGTGGTGGGTCAACCCGGTGTTGTCCCAGGGCGAATACGTGACCGGCTTGGGCGAGCACCGTGAGGTGTCTCTCAGCGACGGCAGCCGGGTGCAGCTCAATACCAATACCCATCTGGATTTCGTGCGCAGGCTGCGTTCGCGAGAGGTGCAACTGGTTCAGGGTGAGGCCCTGTTCGAAGTCACTCACCAGGCCAATATTCCCTTCGAAGTCACGTCTCTGGACACCCGGGTGCGGGTGCTCGGCACGGTGTTCAACGTGCGTCAGTGGCAGGAGGGTAACCAAGTCACCGTGCTTGAAGGGCGGGTTCAGGTGACGCCGGATCACGAAGCCGATTCGTTGCAAATCACCCGTGGCCAGCAGTTGCGCACGCGGCATGGGTTGTTTGTCGATGGCATCCGCGATGTGGACGCCACCCAGGCAGTGAGCTGGCGTGACGGGCGTCTGGTGTTTTCTGGCGAGACCCTGGCCGAAGCGGTGGCCGAACTGCAACGCTATCGCAGCGGGCGTATTCGTATTCATGACAGCAAGCTGGGGGCGTTGCGCATCAGTGGGTCGTTCTCACTGGCCAAGCCTGATGAGCTGCTGCATTTGCTGCCGGAGTTGTTTGCGCTGAATCTGGTTATCAATCCTGATCAGAGTGTGGATATCCGCGCCCGCTAAGAGTTTGCGCAGCCGACCTGAGGCAATCCGCTGATTAAACGTCCCTGAATCAAGGGGGGTAATTTCACCCTCCCTGAACCTTCAGGAACCGTTATGACCCTTCAAGAATCCCGGCCTGTCTCTGACCCTTTGCTGGCGTTGCAACAATTTGAACAAGCCTTCGCCCAAGCACGCCAATTGCTGATTGATACGCAAACCCTTTCGCCGACCCATGCGGGCAATATCAGCCTGCGTGTAGGGGATCAAGAGAAGCTGTTGATTGCTTCTCTGGCTGGCCCTGACGCCGGCACGGCGGTCCTGCTGGATTTCGATTTGCGCACGCACCAAGGCACGTTGTCCGCCAATCTGCAGGAAGTCGCAGCGCTGCACGTGGCGATCTTGCGCGAGCGCCCACAGGCCACGTCAGTTATCCACACCCACTCGCTGTACCTCACCGCCCATGCGATTGCCCGCCGCCCGTTGCGCCCGTACAGCTCCGGTCTGTTGGGCCTGCTGCGTGAAGACCAGCAGATCCCGGTGAGCGAGTGGGGCCCGCGTTATGCCTCTCAGCCGGTGATCGATTTGTTGCGCGACGACACCTCCGCGCCAGCGGTGTTGCTCGCCAACCACGGCCCGTTCGCCTGGAGTGAAAAGGGCGTGTTGGGGGCTGCGCGTTTGCTGGTCGCCCTGGAAGATGCCGCCCACCTGGCACTGCTCGCCGAACAATTGGGTGGCGCCCAGGCATTGCCCGCAGGCGCTGCCGAGTTGGCCCGTCGCGGTTGGCAAGCGCCCTGACCACGGGCATATATAAAGATCAAAATGATCTTATCGATTGTTGTTTTATAACCTGAGGCTGTTTGAAACCTGGACGTCATTTGTTTCGAGGACCACAAATGATGGCCAGGGAGCTCATAAATGTTTCAACCTCAATTAACGCTGTTAAGTACTGCGATTCTGTCTGGTGGTCTTCTGTTCGGGAGCGTCGCCTACGCCGCGCCGCAAGCCGGTGATGCTGTCACCGTGGCGCAGAGCATCGACCTGCCCGCACAACCTCTGCAACAAGCACTCAACCAACTGGCGGAACAAACCGGCACCAACGTGCTGGCGCCCCAGGCATTGGTGGCGGGCAAGCAGGGCCGTTCGGTGCGCGGCAGCCTGTCGGTGGAGCAAGCGCTGAACAAGCTGCTCGAAGGCTCGGGGCTGGCCGCACGCCAGACCGCCCAAGGCAGCTTTGTGATTTATGCCCTGGCGCCTTCGGCAGCGCAGGTGCCACCGCAGCTGGATCAGGTCGTGGTGGTGGGGACCCGACGCACTGACCTGACCGCGCTGCAAAGTTCTTCGCCAGTCGACACCATCAGCGCCAATGCGATTCAGGAGACCGGCTTCACCAACTTGAGCCAAGCCCTGCAAGCGCTGGTGCCGTCGTTCAACTACCCGCTGGTCAACGGCGTGGATGGCCTGTCGAGCTTCCGGGCTGCCGCCTTGCGCGGGCTGTCGCCTGACCAGACGCTGGTGCTGATCAATGGCAAGCGTCGGCACGTTTCGGCCTTCGTGAACAACAAACCGTTTTTTGGTCGCGGCTCGAACGCCGCCGACCTCAACACCATCCCGATCAGCGCCATCGAGCGCGTCGAAGTACTGCGTGATGGTGCGTCGGCGCAATACGGTTCGGACGCGATTGCCGGGGTCATCAACGTCGTGCTCAAGGAGCGCGACAGCGGCGGCGAAGTCAACACGACGATGGGCAAGTTCACCAAAGGCGATGGCTTCAGCAAAAACGTCGAGACCTGGAAAGGCTTCACTTTGCCGGGCGATGGTTTCCTCACCCTGAGCGGCGACTGGAGCAACAAGAAGCGCACCTACCCCAGCGGCAAGACCGATGACAGCGTGTACTTCTGGAATGCCAACGACCCGCGCGAAGCCACGGCCAACCGCGAATACGCCACCGGCTCGCCCGCGCTGGATGATTACAACCTGGCGCTCAACGCCGAGAGCAGCGTGACCGACCAGGTGCAGCTCTATGGCTTCGCCACCTACGGGCACCGCATCAGCCATTCGCAAAACGCCTATCGCTACCCGTATGACCAGCAAGGCCGTAACTGGCTGTCGGTGTACCCGGAAGGCTTCCAGCCGTGGCTGGACCTCAAAAGCGAAGACTACGAGGCCACCTTCGGTTCGCGCTTTGGCGATGACGATATCGGCAAGTTCGATTTGGCCGCCAGCTACGGGCGCAGCGACATCGAATACATCCTCAATAACTCCATCAACCCTTCGTTCGGCCCCGACAGCCAGCGCCGTTTTCACGCCGGCGAGTATACCTCCGACCAGACCAGTCTGACCCTCGACTACGTCAAGGATCTGCAATGGTCACTCACGGACTTCCCCGTGACCCTCGCTGCGGGGGCGGCCTGGCGCAAGGAAAACTATGACGTCAACGCCGGTGAGTACCAGTCCTGGGCCCGTGGGCCTTACGAGTTCACTGACGTGCCGCGCCGTGGTCCTGGTGTAGACCCGGGCCCTAATCCCAACGCAGGCTTTGGCCCTGCGGCGCCGGGTTATGACGTGCGTGCGGGCGTCGGCTCGCAGAGCTTCCCCGGCTACCAGCCCGGGGATGCCGGCAGTTACGACCGCAACGTCAAGGCGCTGTATGTGAGCCTGGAAAACAACCTGACCGAAAAGCTGCAAATGGGCGTAGCAGCACGCTACGAAAAATATTCCGACTTCGGTTCGACCCGCACCGGCAAGGTGTCGGCGCGCTATGAGTTCAACCCGATGTTTGCGTTGCGCGCCACCGCCAACACAGGCTTTCGCGCCCCCAGCCTTGGGCAGATCGGCCACTCGTACACCCAGAGCACCTGGAACGGCAGCGTGATGTACGACAGCCGTACCTTCCCGGTCGACCACCCGGTTGCGCGTCTGCTTGGCGCCCAGGACCTCAAGCCCGAGAAGTCGACCAACTTCTCGTTGGGCGCGGTGTTCACCCCGTTGCCCAATGCGTCGCTGACTGTGGATGTTTATCAGATCAAGTTGCGTGACCGCGTCACCCTGTCCGAGAACCAGACCAACCTGGGCGGTTTCCTCAACCCACTGGGCTATGACGTGAGCGCGGCGAGCTTCTACACCAATGGCCTGGACACCAAAACCAAAGGCGTCGACGTGGTGGGCAACTACGTGTTCGACCTCAAGCAATACGGCCGGTTGGCCTTCAGCGGCGGTTACAACTGGAACGACACCGAGATTCTCAAGCTGCCGCAAACGCCTTCGCAGTTGCTGGCCATCAACCCCAACGCGGTGTTGGTCAACCGCGAGACGGAGTACTTGATCACCGACGCCGCGCCCAGCTCCAAGCTCAACCTGACCGCGCATTACAGCTACGGCGACTGGGGCCTGCGCATCTCGGAAACACGTTTTGGCGAGTTCAAATCGGCCGATGCCCAGAAGCCGCCACGCCCCGGATACGACCAGACGTTCGGCGCCCAATGGGTGACCGACGCCAGCGTCAGCTACCAGGTGACCAAGAACGTACGGGTGGATGTGGGTGGCAACAACATCTTTGACAGCTTCCCGGACAAGGTCAACAAACAGCGGCTGAACACCAACAGCCGGACCGTTTACTCGCTGCTGTCACCCGGCGGATACGAAGGCGCTTATTACTACGCCAACCTCAACGTGAAGTTCTGACGCCCCCTTTTCAATGCGCCGTCCGAGCAGATCGGACGGTGATGCATGGAGCCTGAGTGATGTCCTTGATTCATCAACGTGCCACCGCCGTTCGCCACACCCTCGACGCTGTCTGGGCCGCAGGCCTGGGCGCCGAGCACAACACTGCCGAGCAGATCGACGCCGCCCGCGAGGCGTTACGCAATCTCGCCGCACAGCCCGAATTGTTCCCGACCGAGCAGTATCCGTTTCGCAGCGAACTGGCCAGCGGCTTCTACCGCCTGGGCGAAGACGCCGACCGGCGCAACGCTTTGTACGTGCTGGTGGGTAAAGCACGCGCCAGCAATTCGCCGCATCGGCACCCGTCGTGGGCGCTGATTGCCGGGGTGTCTGGCAACGAACACAACGTACTGTTTGAGCGCATCGACGATGGCTCGGAGCCGGGCAAAGGCAAACTGCGCAAGCGCGGCGAGCACTCGATCGTGGCGGGCGATGTGCTGTACATGCCCGCAGGCGATTACCACACCATCCAGGTCGACGGCGATGAGCTGGCCGTTCACCTGCACATCTATGGCATCGGCGTCGATGGCCCGGAAAACCGTGGCGCGCCGGTGTTTCGTGGCCCGGACAGCGAAGCCTACGACGTGAACAACCGTGGCCCGCTAAGCCTTGGGGTACAGCAGGTGTCACTGGCGCAAGTCGTCGAGGCTCACCAGGCCAAACCGCTGGCCTTTTTTGCGGTGGACCACGCCGTGCAATTGCCAGAAGAGTTGCCCCCAGCCGTGCCTGTGAGCAGCGCCGAGGGCGCGGTTTTGCCCGCCGGGCTGCCTGCGGACACGCATCACGTGCTGGTGCTGATCGGCGACGCCGAGCCTGTGGAAGTGGTCGCCGAGCGCCTCGCCCGCGCCGGGTATGCCACGGCCGTGCGTCTGGACGCCGCCGAGCTTGCGGCGGGCTAACCCTCGCCAACTCACCTTCACCCACTTCTTTAGCGAGGGCCTCAACATGCACCATGTGCGCGCTGTACTCGAGTTTCTATCCGTTCGCCGCACGCTGCTGCGCCTGAGTCTTGGCCTGTTGGCACTGCTCGGCTGGAGCGTGGCACAGGCCGAGGTGCTGCTGGAGCGGGCGGTGTCCCGTGGCAGCCTGAGCGTTTGCACCGGCGAGGAATTCCCGCCTTTCAAGTTCATCGATGCCGAGGGCAACCACAGCGGCTTGATCTACGACCTGGTGCTGGATCTGCAGCACCAGCTTCAGCAGGCCACCGGCAAGGACCTGGGCCTGCAACTGGTGTTGGTCACCCCGGTCAACCGCTTGGCGTTCCTCAATCAGGGGCGCTGTGAACTGTTGGTGACCTCGCTGCTGGACACCCCGAGCCGTCGCCGGGAAGTGGACTTTGTCGAGCCGGGTTATTACAGCTCGGCGGCCACGGTTTTCGCCCCCAAAACCACTCGCCTCGAACACTGGGAAGACCTGCGCGGCAAGGTGCTGTGCTCCAACCCTGCCAGCGTTTGGGTGCGCCCTTACGAGGAGCGTTACGGCGTACGTTTTGCCTCTTACACCGGCAACGCCGAAGTGCGCAAAGCCGTGGCCGACGGGCGTTGCCTGGGCACCCTTGCCGATGACGTGTTTTACCGCGAGCTGGCCAAAGACCCGAACTGGCAAGACTACGAAATCAAGTTGCCCAGCCAGGATGCCGCCCCCTGGGGCATCGCCCTGCGCAAGGGCCAACCTGAGCTGCAAGCCTTGCTCGGCAAAGTGGTTGAAGGCTGGCATCGCTCGGGGCTGATCATTGAGCTTGAGAAAAAATACGGCATCGAAGCCAACCCTTGGGTGGCCGAGCAGCACGCCCGTTATGCGCAGGGGAGTGCTGGCCAGTGATTGAACGCTATGTGCGGCCGTGGCTTGAGGGCCAGGGCTTTCACCTGAGTATTCTCTGGGACCCGACCGACGCCCAGCGTTTTCTGTTGGGGCTGGGTTTCACCCTGGGCCTGGCGATTGCCAGCGTGCTGCTGTCGCTGGTGATCGGCGTGCTGGGCGTGGCGTTGAAGTCTTCACCGTGGCGGCCAGTGCGTCAGGCGGTCACCGCCTATGTCGAGCTGTTTCGTAATACGCCGTTGCTGGCTCAGTTGTACTTCTTCTATTTCGGCCTGGGTTCGCTGCTGCCGATGGTCGAGGACGCCGATGGCCATGCGGTGCGCATGATCGGTAACTTCCAGTGGGCAGTCATTGTGCTCGGGCTGCACTCGGGCGCCTTTCAGATAGAGGCGCTGCGCGGCAGCATCGACGCCGTGCCGCGCTCGACCATTGAGGCCGCGCAAGCCTTGGGCTTGCACGGGCGCAAACTGTTTCGCCATCTGATCTTGCCGCTGGCGCTGCGCAACAGTTTGCCCGCGTTGGGCAACAGCCTGGCGCAGGCGGTCAAGTCCACCTCGGTGGCCTACGCCATCGCAGTGCCGGAGTTGCTCTACGCCTGTAACCGCATCTGGACTGACAACTTTAACGTCGCCGAGATGATGCAGGTGTTGCTGCTCATGTACTTCATCCTGCTCGGCGGTTGTGCCTTGTTGATGTCGCGGATCGAAGCGCGCTTTCGCCTGCCGGGGTATCACAGCCGATGAGCCCTTTGACTCTGTTGTCTCAACGCATCCGCCCACCGCTCAACGCCTCGCGCTTTATCGCGCTGGGCGTGTTGTGGCTGGCGGCGGGTGTCGGCGTGGGGGCGGTGGCCTGGGCCTATCGCGACATCATTGCGCTGTTGCTGAACTGGACACCCGCGCTGGCCCGCGGTTTTGCCCTGAACATTCTGATGGGCGTGGTGGCGATGCTGGCAGCGACGGTGTTCGGCACGCTGCTGGGGTGCTTGCAGGTCTCGCTGCATCGCGGGTTGCGTCAGGTGGCGGTGCTGCTGACCCAGTTACTGCGCAATGCGCCGTGGCTGGTGGTGGTGTTTTTGGTGATGAACCTGCTGCCGTTTGAGTTCCAGGCGCTGGACCGCTGGTGGCAGATTCCTGATTGGCTCAAGGCCGCCCTCGGGCTCGGTTTGGCGGGCAGCGGTTACGTCTCGGAGATCGTGCGCGGCGGCATTCGTTCGATCCCCGTGGCCCAGTGGGAAGCCGCCGCCTCGCTGGCGCTGCCCCGGCGCAAAAGCCTGCGTTTGGTGATTCTGCCCCAGGCCCTGCGCAGCATGGTACCGCCATGGATGAGCCTGTACTGCGCCGTGACCATGGCCACCTCGCTGGCCAATTTGATGGGCGTAGAAGAACTGATGACCAGCCTGCAACTGCGCCTCACCGGCCAGACCCGCCCGGACCTGCTGCTGCCTGCCTACCTCTACGTGTTCGTCGCCTTCTTTATTTATATCTACCCGATCTCCCGTTACTCACGGTACCTGGAGCGCAAATGGAGCCTGTACTCATGAGCCAGCCGCTGCAAATCCAGTTGGAGGACGTGTACAAATCCTACGGTGACCAGCCCATTTTGCAGGGCATTTCACTGTCGGTTCGGCGCTCGGAAATCGCCTGCCTGATTGGCCCGTCCGGCTCGGGCAAGTCCACCCTGTTGCGCACCCTCAACGCCTTGACCCCGGTGGACAGCGGGCGCATCGAGGTCTGCGGGATCCGCGTCGATGATCCGCAACTCGACGTGCCCGGCCTGCGCCGCCACGTCGGCATGATCTTTCAAAGCTACAACCTGTTCCCGCACCTCAGCGTACTGGACAACATCACCCTGGCGCCGATTCAAGTGCTCGGCCAGTCACGGCAAGAGGCCGAAGCCTACGCCATTGAGCTGCTGGCCAAGGTGCGTCTGGAAAACAAACAGGGTGCCTTCCCAGGGCAGTTGTCCGGCGGCCAGCAGCAGCGCGTGGCGATTGCCCGCAGTCTGGCGATGCGCCCCGACGTGATGATGTTTGACGAAGTGACCGCGGCCCTCGACCCGGAGACGGTCAAGGAAGTGCTCAACACCATCCGCGATGTTGCCGCCAGCGGCATGACCTGCCTGATCGTCACCCACGAGATGCGCTTCGCCCGCGAAATCGCCGACACGGTGTATTTCACCGATGGCGGGCGAATCGTCGAAAAGGGCGACCCCGAGCTGATTTTCAGCCGCCCCGCCGACCCCCGAACCCAACGTTTCCTCGAACGAGTACTGTGAAGATGTCCACAAGAGAATCGCGTAGTCATTGGCTGGCCGACACCCAGCTGACCCATTTGGGGCGTAATCCGGCGAGCCACGAGGGCACGGTCAACACCCCGGTTTATCGCGTGTCGACTTACGTCTGGGAAAACACCCAGGCGCTCGCCGAGTTCCGGCGCAAGTCGGCCGATCCGGAGTTTCGTGGCAATGCCTACGGGCGCAACGGCAACCCCACCACCGCAGCGTTTGAAGATGCGGTGGCCGAGCTGGAAGGCGGCTATCGCGGGCTGATCATGCCGTCGGGGCTGGCAGCAATCACCGGCGCGGTGTTGGCCGTGGCCAAGGCCGGTGACCACGTGCTGGTTACCGACAATTGCTACTGGCATGCGCGCAAAGTCTTCGACGACGTGCTGTCGCGCTATGGCATTGAAACCACCTATTTCGACCCCGAGCTGGGCGCCGACATCGCCGGCCAACTGCGCCCCAACACCAAAGTGGTGTTTGTCGAGGCGCCAGGTTCCACCACTTTCGAAGTCCAGGACATCCCGGCCATTGCCAAGGCCGCCCATGCCCACGGCGCGCTGGTGTTGATGGACAACACCTGGGCCACGCCGCTGTTCTTCCGGGCTTTTGAACATGGTGTGGATATCTCCATTCACGCGGCCACCAAGTACTTGGTGGGCCATTCCGACGCGATGCTCGGCGTCATCGTGACCACCCAGCCGCTCTATGCCCAAGTGCGTTCAGTGGTGCGCGACCTCGGCTATATCGCCAGCGCCGACGATGCGTATCTGGGCCTGCGTGGCCTGCGCACTCTGGGCGTGCGCTTGCGTCAGCATCAACAGTCGGCGCTGCGCGTGGCGCACTGGTTGCAGCAACGCAGCGAGGTGCTTGAAGTGCGCCACCCGGCGCTGCCCGGCAGCCCTGGGCATGAGATCTGGAAGCGTGACTTTTTGGGCTCGTCAGGCCTGTTTGCGTTCGTGCTCAAGCCGCTGCCCGACGAGGCGGTCAATGCCTTCCTCGACAGCCTCAAATTGTTTGCCATGGGCGCCAGTTGGGGCGGGTTCGAGAGCCTGATTGGCCGCCAGACACCGCAACGGGCGGTCACGCCGTGGCAGGTGCCGGGCGTGCTGTTTCGCATTCATGTCGGCCTTGAAGCGGTGGACGATTTGCTCGCCGACCTCGACCAAGGGCTGGCCGGTATTGCCCATCACTTTTCACCTGAAGAGGCCTGAACCATGAGCCAAATCCAACCTTCTGTGCAGGGTGTGATCGACCTGCACAGCCATTGGTTTTCACCCAGCTCGCTGCGCTTTTTGAGTGAGCGCCAGAGCAGCCCGCGCCTTTTACCGGGCGCCGATGGCGCACCGAATTTGCACCGCTCCGGTGCTGGCACCACGGCCCAACCGTTTGCGCTGGGCAACCACTGGTTTGATCTGGACGCGCGCATTGAGCATTTCGATCAGGTCGGGGTGGCGCATCAATTGCTGTCCTGGCCGACCACTTTGGGCATCGACGCGGCGCTGTCTGCCAGCGAATCGTTGGGCCTGTGGCGCGACTACAACAATGAACTGGCGGGCGTGGTGCGCCAGTACCCCACGCGGCTCAGCGCCGTGGCGGCGTTGTCGACCTCGGACATTCAGTGGTCGGTGGGCGAGTTGCAGCGCGCCCATGAAGAGCTGGGGCTGATCGGTGCGGTGCTGCCGGTCAATGCCTTCGCCAGCCTGGCCGCCGCCAGCCGTTTTGAGCCGTTGCTGGCCAAAGCTCAGGAGCTGGGCAGCCATATTTATTTGCACACCGGTTACGCCCACCCACAGGTGCCAGGCCAGCCACCGGTGCTGTTGCACAGTGACGCCATCGAAGCGCGGCGGGTGCTGGACATCGCCTGGCAGTTTGCCTCGGCCACCATCACCTTGGCCCACAGCGACCTGCTGGACCGTTACCCCGACGTCACGGTGCAAATCGCCATGCTCGGCGGCGCCGGCATCATCGCCAACCTGGTGGAACTCAGCCAGGTGCCCGGCCACTTCGATGCGGTCGGCCACAGCCCGCGTTATCAGCGCTTGTTATTCGACACCGGCGCCGCTGGCCGAGGGGCCCAGGCCATCGCCCTGGCAACCCGCGTGCTGGGCGCCGAGCAACTGGTGTTTGGTTCTGACTATGCCCCGGTGCCTGACATCGCACCGGGTATCGCCCAAGTGCTGGCCGCGCCGATTTCGGCGGCCGAGCGCGAGTTGATCCTGCGAGGCAACGGGCAACGCCTGTTGGCCAGCAAAGGTATTTCCCTGGGTAGCTAAGGCTACCTCTCTGCCCCAAGGAGTGTCGCAATGAGTACCGTACTGCATGAAAAACCGCGTCTGGTCGCTGACCCGGTAGAGGCCTACTACACCATCTGCCCGGTGTTGGTCGCGTCCAATATTGCCGTGGAGCTGGGTTGGCTGGATGAAGAGTTCAAGCGCGCTGGCGGCAAGGCCACCTTCCTGCGTTCGTTGCCTGAAAATGGCGGCTGGCTGCCGCATTACCGTCACTCGTTTAACCCGCTGTTTCGCGATGGCGGGGCCATTCCGACCCTGTGGGCTAAGGCGGATTTGACCGACACCACGCTGATCGCCACCACCGCCAGCCAGCGCGCCGGCCAAGTGGTGGTGCGTGCAGGTTCGGGGATCCGCCGGGTGCAGGATCTGGCCGGGCGTCGTATCGGCCTGTTCAAAAGCCAGAACGACGACAAGATCGACTTCGCCCGCGCCACAGCCCAGCACGGTTTGCTGCTGGTGCTGGAGCTGGCCGGTTTGAGCGCCGAGCAGGTGCAGTGGGTGGATTTGGCCGACGACGATGACCCAAGCTTCCTGCAACCGTCGCAGCGTCCGGTTGAGCTCTGGACGCAAATCAAGGCTCATCGTGGTCAGCCGCCTGTGGATATTCAGGCCCTGGCCGATGACCGCGTCGACGCGATTCTGGTACAGGCCAGCACCGCCGCATCGCTGGTGGCGACGGGCAAATACACAGTGATCGAAGACCTGGAGCGCTACACCGACTGGACCCTGAAAATCTCCAACGGGCCGTACACCACTGCGGTTAACACTGACTTCGCCCGCCAGCATCCTGAACTGGTGGTGGCCTTCTTGCGCGCCGCGATTCGGGCCGGTCGTTGGATCAACGCCAACCCGGACGCTGCCGCTGAACTGTTCACCCGAGTGACCTTTAACAGCGACCCGGCGCTGGTACGTGCGGCCCTGCACGGGCGTGATTTTGTGCCGCAACTGTCGGCGCAAAACCTCGCTGCGCTGGAATTGAAAAAGACATTCCTGCGCGAGCACGGCTACATCAAAGGCGACTTCCGCGTGACCGATTGGGCTGATGCGAGCTTCCTGGAACAGGCGCACGCCTCGTTGCAGGACTAATCTGCAACGCGTGGGAGCGAGCTTGCGCGCTCCCACAGTGATTTCCTTCAATTCGAAGCGTTGATTGAAGCCATTAACCTCTGATTTCAGTCAGGTAAAAAACACGCACGGGTATACAAGCTAACCTCTCATACCGCAGGGTAGTGCGCGGCTATGGGTTGGTAATGGAACAATCAACTCAGCGCTTGGCCGGGTCTCGTTCCTTTATTGAGGCGTTTGTATGCTTAAGCAATTGTTCAAACCCGCACGCACAAGCGTGGTGTTCTTGCTGTCTTGCCTGGCAGCGTCCATCGCCTGTGCGGGCGATAAAACGACTTACCCCGATGCCGCCGCCAGTGACCCCAAGACCCTGGGTTGGATGGTCGGCGCGCCTCCACCGCCTGACCGCATCGTGCGGTTTGCCGATGGCAGTTATTTCAAGTTTCCGGCCATGCGCTGGAGCGTTTCCAACTTCCGCCAATTGATGCCTACCACCAATGTGTCCCGTGGCTTGGGCGCGCCCGTGCCGTTGGCGCAGGCGTTGCGCAGCGATATCGATGCCCTGACGTTTACGCCCCTCGGTGGGCAAAAACCGATGACCTGGGAGCAGTCGCTGGCGGCCAATTACACCGACGGCATTGTGGTGCTGCACCGCGGCAAAATTGTCTATGAGCGGTATTTCGGCGTGTTGAGCCCCCAAGGCCAGCATGCTGCCATGTCCATGACCAAATCGGTGGTGGGCACAATGGGCGCCATGCTGGTGGCCGATGGCACGCTGGACGCCAATAAAAAAGTGGCGGATTACGTGCCCGAGTTGGCCAAGTCCGCCTTTGGCAGCGCGACGTTGCGCCAGGTGCTGGACATGACCACCGGGCTTAAATACAGCGAAGACTATGCCGACCCCAACGCTGAAGTCTGGAAGCACGCACAGGCGGGTAACCCGCTGCCCAAGCCCAAGGATTACACCGGCCCGCAAACGTATATGGAGTACTTGCAGACCGTGCAGCCTGAGGGTGAACACGGTAAAGCCTTCGCCTATAAAACAGTGAACACCGATGTGCTGGGCTGGGTGATTGCCCGGGTCACCGGGATAAACGTGGCGCAACTATTGTCAGAAAAAATCTGGCAGCGTTTGGGCGCAGAACAAGATGCGTACTTCTCTGTGGACTCCATCGGTACGCCCTTTGCCGGTGGCGGGTTAAACACCGGGCTGCGGGACATGGCGCGGTTTGGCGAGATGATCCGCAATAACGGCCAGTACCTGGGCGAGCAAATTGTGCCCAAGGCCGTGGTGGATGATATTCGCGCCGGTGGCGATAAAGCTGCGTTTGCCAAGGCCGGTTATGACCTGCTCAAAGGTGGCAGTTATCGCGACATGTGGTGGGTGACCCACAACGCCGATGGCGCCTTTATGGCGCGGGGTGTGTATGGGCAGCGCACCTACATCGACCCTAAAGCCGAAATGGTGATCGTGCGCTATGCGTCCAACCCGATTGCCGGCAACGCGGCAAACGACCCGGTGACCATCCCGGCATTCGAGGCGCTGGCCAAGCACTTGATTGCCCACCCGCAGCCGTAAACCTGCGGCTCAGGCCTGTTGAACGAACGCCAGGCGCAAGGCGAAACCGATCAACAGGCTGCCAAATAACCACTGTTGAACACGCTGTGCCCGGGGGCTGTTGTTGAGCCATTGACCCAACGAGGCCCCGGCCATGGCGTAAAGGCTGTCAAACATCAGGCCGACGATCACCAGCACCACGCCCAAGCCAAAAAACTGCGCGCCCACGGTGCCTGCCTGGTTGTCGATAAATTGCGGCAGCAGCACCGAGCAAAACAGCAAAGCCTTGGGGTTGAGCAGGTTGGTCAACAAGCCACGTCGCAGCGCGCCAGCCCAGGTCAATTCAGGTTCTTTGACCACGCCGGTGGCGAGGGTCAAGTGGGTGAGCATGCCGGGTTTGAGCATGCGCACGCCCAGCCACACTAAATAAGCCGCGCCGATCAAACGCACGCCATCAAAGGTCCAGGGCGCTGTTTTAAACAGTGCAGCCAAGCCCACGGCGGCCAGAAAAACATGGCAGGCCCGGGCAATGCCCAAGCCCAACGCGGTGCTGAGGGCCAACGCACGCCCATGTCGGGCACCGGTTTGCAGCAGCAATATCATGTCCGGCCCGGGCATCAGGTAAATCACAACCAGCGCAATCAGAAACATCCCCATGGCGACCCATCTCGATAGCAGGTGAGCCACGATTTTAGGGGCGAAGGCACGCGCAGGTGGTTGCGTATTCAGCCTCAAGAAGGTCTAGTCTTGGCAGAAACCACCTTTTTGATCATCAAAAGAATTTGAATATGCCAAAAATAAAACTGGATGCTTTTGACCGACGCATTCTCGACGCCTTGCAGCGTGATGGGCGCTTGAGCAATGTGGACTTGGCCGACGAAATTGGCCTGTCTGCGTCGCCGTGTTTGCGTCGAGTTCGGTTGCTGGAAGAGGCGGGGGTGATACGCGGGTACCAGGCCAATCTGGATCGCGATGAGGTCGGTTTGGGTTTAACGGTGTTTATCGGGATCAAGGTTGAGCGCCATCACGAAGATGAGGCGGAGGCGTTTCGTGTCGCTGTAACGGCATTGCCAGAAGTGATTTCGGCTTTTTTAGTGTCAGGAGAATCTGATTTTTTACTGCAGGTTGTAGTGCCAGATTTACGCGGGTACGAGCGATTTTTAACCGGCGTGCTGCTCAAGTTGCCGGGTGTCAGTGATATTCGCAGTAACTTTGCAATTCAGACGGTCAAGGCGCCTGCTGTCCTGCCGCTCAATCATTTACCGGTTTAGCCGCTTTAAATACGGCCCACGTTTGGGACTGTTTATCTACGGCTCCGCGCCAAGATGAAGATCGCTGGCCGCCCGCAGAAGTTTCACACTGTTTGTTATATCGTAACTATATTCATCAAACAGTGGAGCTTCCATGCGTGTCGATTTAGATGCCGAGGAGGGTGGCCTTGAGTCTTTGTCTCGTTTTCAAAGTGCCACCGTTCAGGCGCGTCAACTTTTTCAGTTAGGCGTTGGACTGGCCGCCCTGGCAATCATGCTCTGGACGGTCGGTTTTTTTATTGGTCTGTTTGCCCCGAGTTCGTTGTGGCCTGCGCTGCTCAATAACAACGTCGCCGCGTTGTTAGTGGTGGCGGCAGGGGCGCAATCGGCGTTTTGGGTGGCGGACTGGCGCAAGGCAGCGCTCAATCCTGCACCTGAATTGATCGAAGAACAGCCCGCTGAGCCGCTCAGTGCCTACGAGCGTTTTTGCCAACGGTTGAGTCGCGGGTCGCATCGGTTTTTGGCCTCGATCGGTGCGCCGGTCTTTTGGCTGGCGGGCGTCGGCGGCCTGGCCGTGTGGTGTGTGCAGCACAGTTGGGACGTGTCGCTGGCCGGTGCCGATTTAGGCACGGGCGGGCGAGTGGCCGCCGGAGTGGCGGTGTTGCTGGCGTTTGTATTGCTGGTGTTCGAACGCTACCTGGCGCAGCAACCCGAAGCGCGCTGGCCGGAAGCCCGCTTACTGGCGCCGCTGGTGCGTGTGCCGATCCTCACTTTTTTGCTCAGTGCGTTATGTCTGCTGTTCAGCAGCGCCGAGGCCGAATGGCCCGCTCGCCTTGCGGTATTGCTGGGCGTGCTGCCCGCGGCGGTGGCGATTGAGTTAATCCTTCGGGCCGTGGCGGCGATTTTCAGTCCACGCCGCGACCGGCTTGAACCGCGCATGATCGCGCAGAGTTTTATTGCCGGGATGCTGCGCTGGCCACCGCAACCGCTGCTGGCGCTGCAGCACGAATTGCATAACCGGTTTGGCATCGACCTGCGGCAAATCTGGGCGTTCAGTTACATGCGCAAAGCGTTCCTGCCGGTGCTGGCGGTGATCGTCGCGGTGGGCTGGATACTCAGCGGTGTGAATGAAGTCCCGCTGCAAGGGCGCGGCATTTATGAACGTTTTGGTAAGCCGGTTGAAGTATTCGGGCCGGGTTTGCACGCAGGGCTGCCTTGGCCATTGGGCCGGGTGTTGATGGTCGAAAACGGGGTGGTGCATGAACTGGCGACCAGCACCGAGTCGGCGGCGGATCCCGTGCTGGCGTCGGCTGACGGCCTGCCACCGTTGACTGCCAACCGCTTGTGGGACGCGACGCATGTGAACGACAAATCCCAGGTCATTGCCAGCGGTGGCGGTGACAAGCAGGGCTTTCAGATCGTGAACATGGACGTGCGTTTTGTGTACCGCATCGGCTTGAGCGATCAAGCCGCGATTGCCGCGACGTACCACAGTGCCGATGTGCCGACGCTGATTCGCAGTACCGCGAGCCGCATCCTGGTGCACGACTTTGCCTCGCGCACCCTCGATGATTTGCTCGGCGAACAACGTACCGAGTTGGCCAGTGACATTGGCCGCGCCGTGCAGGCCGATCTGGATTCGCTGGGCAGCGGCGTCGAGATTCTGGCCACGGTGGTTGAGGCTATCCATCCGCCTGCCGGGGCGGCCAACGCGTATCACGCCGTTCAGGCGGCACAAATCAGCGCCCAGGCCTTGATTGCCCGCGAGCGTGGCGCGGCAAGCGAGCAAGCCAACGTTGCGCAATTGCAGGCCAGCATGGCGCTGGACCAGGCCAATGCTTCGGCGCGTGAAGTGAACGCGACGGCGCAGACCTCGGACCTGCGTTTTGGCGCCGAACAAAAAGCCTACCGCGAGGCCGGTCACGCCTTTGTTCTTGAGCAGTATTTGAGCCAGCTCAGCCAAGGCATGAACAACGCCAAACTTTTGATTCTCGACCACCGCCTTGGGGGCAACGGCAACGCGCCAACCCTCGATCTGCGTTCTTTCACGCTGCCGGCCGATCCTGTCGCGCCGCGTAAAGCTGTTCAGTAAGGAGCTTTGTTTTGAGCCACTCACACGATCATCACGCGCACGGCGGCCACCACCACGGCCACGCGCATCACGGCCATCATCATCATCACCACCATCATGGTGACGAACATGAGCCGAGCCCGTTCCCATGGCGGCGCATGGGCTGGGCCGCCTTGCTGGTCTTATTTGCCGTAGCAGCCGCCAGCCTGGTGCAAGTGCGTTCCGGCGAAGCCACTGTCATTACCCGTTTCGGTAACCCGGCGCGGGTGCTGCTGGAGCCTGGATTGAGCTGGCGCTGGCCTGCACCGTTTGAAGTCAGCGTGCCGGTCGACCTGCGTTTGCGCACCACCTCCAGCGGTCTGCAAGACGTCGGCACCCGCGACGGCCTGCGCATTATTGTGCAGGCCTACGTGGCCTGGCAGGTGCAGGGCGATGCCGAGAACGTGCAGCGTTTTATGCGCGCGGTGCAGAACCAGCCCGATGAAGCCGCCCGGCAAATTCGTACCTTTGTAGGCTCGGCGCTGGAAACCACAGCCGCCAGTTTTGACCTGTCCAGCTTGGTCAACACCGATGCCAGCCAAGTCAAAATTGCCGACTTCGAAGCGCAACTGCGCCAGCAAATCGAACAGCAATTGCTCAGCACCTATGGCGTGCGTGTGCTGCAAGTGGGGGTTGAGCGGCTGACGTTGCCGTCGGTCACGCTCACCGCCACGGTCGACCGCATGCGCGCCGAGCGTGAAACCATCGCCACTGAACGCACTGCGGTGGGCAAGCGTGAAGCGGCGCAAATCCGTTCGGCGGCCGAGCGCGATGCGCGCATTCTGCAAGCCGATGCCAGTGTGAAAGCAGCGGACATCGAAGCGCAGTCGCGGGTCGAGGCGGCGAAGATTTATGGCCAGGCGTACGCCAGTTCGCCAGAGCTGTACAACATGCTGCGCTCACTCGACACGCTGGGGACCATGGTTAACCCCGGCACCAAGGTGATTTTGCGCACCGACGCGGCGCCGTTCCGGGTGTTGGTCGATGGCCCGCCGTCGATGGATAACAAGGCTGGGTCGCATCCATGAGTGGCTCATCTGAAGACACGCCACGTGTCAGCAGCCCGTGGCAACAAGCGGGGCGTTTAGCGTTTTTGGGCTTGTATGCCGTGACGGTGTTCGCCGCCGTGGCGTGGGGTGTGTCCAATGTGCGGCAGATTGATCCGCAGAACCGTGCAGTGGTGCTGCGCTTTGGCGCGCTGGACCGCATCCAGAATGCCGGGTTGCTGTTGGCCTGGCCGCGGCCTTTTGAACAAGTGGTGATTGTGCCCGCTGCCGACCGCGTGAGTGAGCGTCGTATCGAAAACTTGCTGCGCTCGGACAGCGCCCTGCAGGCGGATAGAGTGGCCACTTTTGCCACGCCCATTAACGATGCCCTGGCCGGCTCTGGCTATTTGCTGACCGGTGATGCGGGCGTTGTGCAACTGGATGTGCGGGTGTTTTACAACGTCACCGATCCTTATGCCTACGTGCTGCAAGCGGAGCATGTGTTGCCAGCGCTGGATCGTGTGGTCACCCGCAGCGCAGTGGCGCTGACCGCCGCACGGGATCTGGACACTATTTTAGTGGCGCGCCCGGAGCTGCTCGGCAGCGATAAACAGTCGGCGGAACGCCGTGAGCGTTTGCGCGGTGATTTGGTGCAAGGCATCAATCAGCAACTGGCGGCGCTCACGGCAACGGGGCAGGGCATTGGTCTGGAGGTGGTGCGGGTCGATGTGCAATCGAGTTTGCCGGGCCCGGCCGTCAACGCGTTTAACGCGGTGCTGACGGCCAGCCAGCAAGCCGACAAAGCCGTGGCCAACGCGCGCAACGATGCCGCTAAAACGACCCAAAACGCCACCCAGGAAGCCGACCGCACGGTTGAGCAAGCCCATGCCCAAGCCAGTGAACGATTGGCCTTGGCGCAATCGGACACCGCGGCCATCGTCAATTTGGCCAAGGTACAACAGGCCGGTAATGACCCTGGTTTGTTGCTGCGTTTATACCGCGAGCGGGTGCCAAAAATTCTCGGGCAGGCGGGCTCTGTGACCACCGTTGATCCTAAAGATGATTCCCGTCTGATTATTCAGGGAGCCGAACAATGAGTACGTCTGCAACGCAACCCGTGGTCAGCATGCTGAGCAGCGCCGAGCAACGCAGCGCTGCGCGGCAACTGACGCTGGCGATGCTGGCGCTGGGGTTGCTGGCCTTGGGGCTGGTGTGGCGCTGGTTCATGCCCCTGCAAGTGGGCACCAGCCAATTGTTATTGGGGTTTGCCTCGTTGTTGGTGGCGGTGCCGGTGATGCGTTCGGCGTGGTACAGCCTGCGTTATCCGAGCCTGCACGGCATCACCGATCAACTGATCGCCCTGGCGATGTTGGGCGCGTGGGCCACCGGCGATTTACTCACCGCTGCACTGTTGCCGATCATCATGATTTTTGGCCACGTGCTGGAAGAGCGCAGCGTGATCGGTTCGCAAGAAGCCATTCATGCGCTGGGCAAACTGACCCGCAGCCAGGCGCGGTTATTTCAGGCCGACGGCCGTTTGCTGGAGGTCGACAACAGCACCCTCAAGACCGGGGACCAGGTTGAAGTACGCGCCGGGGATCGTGTACCGGCCGATGGTGTGGTGTTGTCGGGCCAGGCCAGCCTCGACACGGCGTCGATCACCGGGGAGTCGGTGCCGCTGGAAGTCAGCGTAGGCATGCCCATTTACGGTGGCGCGATCAACCTGGACGGCCTGCTGCGCGTTGAGGTGACACGCACCGGTGAAGAGTCGACGCTGGGTAAAGTCATTGCCCTGATGCAAAACGCCGAGCGCGCCAAGCCGCCGATTACCCGATTGCTTGAACGCTATGCGGGCGGCTACATGGTGCTGGTGTTGATGATCGCCGCCGTCACCTGGTTTATCACCAACGATGCCCAAGCCATGCTCGCGGTGTTGGTGGCGGCGTGCCCATGCGCGTTGGTGTTGTCGGCACCGGCCACCGCCATTGCCGGGATCGCCGTGGCGGCGCGTCACGGGATCTTGATTCGCAGCTCGGCGTTCCTTGAAGAACTGGCGGATTTAACCTCCTTGGTGGTGGATAAAACCGGCACCCTGACCTACGGCACGTTGCGTCTGCAAGCCATCGACACACCGCTCACGGAGCATCAGCCGTTGCTGCAACTGGCTGCCAGTTTGGGCGCTGCCAGCAGCCATCCGGTGAGCCGGGCGTTGGCCGGCCTGGTCAGCCATGACCAATTGCTGACGCTTGAGGATGTGCGCGAGCGCCAGGGTTTGGGTGTTGTCGCCAGAACCGAGCAGGGCGAAGCGGCGTTGGGGCGGCCGGAGTTATTCGACCAATTGACTATTACCACAACCCCGGTGCCGGACCATGATGGCCCTATTGCAGGTCTTTCATTGGACACACAGTTTCTTGGCTGGTTATTGTTGGCAGACAGCGTTAAGCCCGAAGCCCAACAGGCGTTGCGCGAATTGCGCGAACTGGGGCTGGGGCGTCAGGTCTTGCTGACGGGTGACCGGCAAAGTGTGGCGGATCATTTGGCGCAGGCGGTGGGCATCAGTGAAGTACAAGCCCAAGCCTTGCCCGAAGATAAATTGAAGCGTGTGCTGGGCGAAATCGACAGTGGCTTCAGGCCCATGGTGGTCGGTGACGGGATCAACGATTCGCTGGCGCTTAAAGCCGGCGTGGTCGGGGTGGCGATGGGGGCGGGCGGTGCGGACATTGCCCTGGCGTCATCCGACATCGTGTTGATCGGCAGTGACTTGCGGCGTTTGGGGACGTGCGTGCGACTGAGTCGTGAATGCCGCCACACCTTGCAGGTCAATGTGGTCATCGGGCTGGGCTGGACATTGGCGATTGTTGCCGCCGCTGCGTTTGGTTGGTTGGGGGCGGCTGGCGCCATGATTGCCGCGCTGCTGCACAACTTGAGTACGTTATTGGTGTTGGGGAATGCTGGACGTTTGCTTCGTTTTCATGAGCCGTTGGTGGCGTCAGAAACGCCGCAGTAAGGGTCTGAAACGCATCACGCACGCTCTGGCTTCTGGCTGTCAGCTCACTGAGCTGACAGTTTCGGTTAATCGACTACCCTATAGTTTCGATGTCTGAATTGAAGGAGGACTTACTGATGCTCGCGCAACTGCCACCGGCTTTACAGAAACTTCATCTTCCATTACGCCTTAAACTTTGGGATGGAAACCAGTTTGATCTAGGGCCAGAGCCTAGTGTCACGATTGTGGTCAAAGACCCGCAACTGGTTGCCGAGTTTACCCACCCCAGCCTTGACCTGCTGGGCACCGCTTTTGTTGAGGGCAAGCTTGAGCTGGAAGGCTCCGTCAAAGAAGTGATTCGTGTGTGTGATGAGTTGAGCCAGGCGCTGGTGGAGGAAGAGGACACTCGACCTACGCGTATTCACCACGACAAAGAAATCGACGCCGCTTCCATCTCTTACCACTACGACCTGTCCAATGAGTTTTATCAGCTGTGGCTTGACCGCGACATGGCCTATTCGTGTGGCTATTTCGAGACCGGTGAAGAAACCCTTGATGAAGCTCAGCAAGCCAAGTTTCGCCTGCTGTGCCGTAAGCTGCGCCTGAAACCGGGTGAGTATCTGCTCGACGTTGGTTGTGGCTGGGGCGGGTTGGCGCGTTTTGCCGCACGCGAGTACGGGGTCAAAGTCTTTGGCATTACCCTGAGCAAAGAGCAACTGGCGCTGGGCCGTGAACGCGTCAAAGCTGAAGGCCTGCAAGACAAGGTCGACCTGCAACTGCTCGACTACCGCGATCTGCCGCAAGACGGCCGCTTCGACAAAATCGTCAGCGTGGGCATGTTTGAGCACGTGGGTCACGCCAACCTCAATGAGTACTGCAACATCCTTTTCAATGCAGTGCGTGAAGGCGGCCTGGTGATGAACCACGGCATTACCGCCAAGCACACTGATGGCCGCCCGGTAGGTCGCGGGGCCGGTGATTTTATCGACCGCTATGTGTTCCCGAACGGTGAGTTGCCGCACCTGTCGATGATCACCGCCGAGATTAGCGAAGCCGGTCTGGAAGTGGTCGACGTCGAAAGCTTGCGTCTGCATTACGCGCGCACGCTGGATCACTGGAGTCAGCGTCTGGAAAACAATCTGGAGACTGCGGCGAAAATGGTCCCGGAGAAAACCCTGCGTATCTGGCGCCTGTACCTGGCAGGTTGTGCCTACGCGTTTGCCCATGGCTGGATCAACATCGATCAGATCCTGGCGACCAAACCGCATGCCGATGGCTCCATTGAATTGCCACCGACACGCGCCGATATTTATCGCTGACCGTGTGAATCCCACGTAATTGCAACAGGGCTTACTTCAGGGTTTATTTCCTGGAGGTAAAGCCCATGTTGCAGTGGGATGTTTTGATCAACCTGTGCCACGGCCTTCTGGTCGAAAGTCAGTCCCTTCTTTTTAAACACAAGATCATGACGCGCTACGTTTCCTCCCCAGTCAGCGGAGGGCAAAGAGATGTAGCTGATCTTGTACTCTTCATCGGTAAACGCCCCTTCAACCACATAGGCGCCGTAGTGGTTTTCGCCCGGGGAAATGATCTTGTACAAGCCATTGTCGTAGTAGTACAGGATGGCTTCTTCAAACGGTTTTTCGCTGTACATCTTCTTGTAGTGCAATCGATGAATGTACGTTGGCTTGCCGAACTCGACGGTAATGGCGGGGACGACGGGCGGCGGGGTGGTTTCAGCTTGGGCCAGCGAAGTGATGCTGAACAGCAAACCCATCAGCGAAAATTTCATGCGTGTTGATCCTTATAGTAAGTAGCTCGGCATTGCACCGAGCTACGCAGCTTAAGGAGAGGTTAAGAGACTGTCTCAACGCGGGAGGCTTTTCAGACATGGCCGATCGCAGGTTCAGACATGTCTTACGTGGATTTATAAAACCGGTGAAACCAGGCGCGCCACTCGCATGCCCAGTTGCTGCAGGCGGTGAGTCGACTTGATGTCTTCACTGGTGATTTCGCGGCTCAACGCGAAGTCATCCATGAGCATGTGTTCCACGTCGGCGGCGAACGCTTGGTCTACCGTGAGCAGCATCACCTCGAAGTTAAGACGGAACGAGCGGTTGTCCATGTTGGCGCTGCCAATTGCGCTGATCTCGTTGTCTACCAATACGGCCTTCTGATGGATAAAACCGGGCTGATAACGGAAGACCCGCACCCCTGCGCGAACCGCTTCGAAGGCATACAGACTGGACGCGGCGAAGACGATTTTATGGTCGGGGCGCGACGGTATCAGGATGCGCACATCCACGCCGCGCAACACGGCGAGGCGCAAAGCGGAGAACACCGCCTCGTCGGGCACAAAGTAGGGGCTGGTAATCCACACCCTTTCATTGGCGGCATGGATGGCTTCGACGAAAAACAGCGAGCAGGTTTCGTAAGGATCGGCCGGGCCGCTGGCCATGAATTGGCAGAGCACGCCTGTCTCGGGATAGCTCTTGGGCAGGATCAACGGCGGCAATTGTCGCGATGCCCAAAACCAGTCTTCAGCAAAAGATTCCTGCAAGCAGGCAACCACCGGGCCGCTGACTTCGACATGGGTGTCTCGCCATGGCGAGAGCGGAGGCTTGGCCCCAAGGTATTCATCGCCCACGTTATGCCCGCCAACAAAACCCAGCAGGCCGTCTACGACCACCACTTTGCGGTGGTTGCGGAAGTTGATCTGGAAGCGGCTGATCCAGCTGCCGCGTGTGGCAAAGGCGTAGGTTTGCACGCCACCGGCACGCAGTGTTTCGCCGTAACTTTTGGGCAAGGCGTGGCTGCCGATGCTGTCGTACAGCACATACACCGCGACGCCTTCGGCGGCTTTTTCCAGCAAGAGCGCCTGGAGTTTTTTGCCGAGGTCGTCGTCGTGAATGATGAAGAACTGCACCAGCACGACTTTTTCAGCGGCGCGAATGGCTTTGAAAATCGCTTCGAAGGTGGCGGTGCCATTGATCAACAAACGCACGCTGTTATTCGCCAGGCACGGCATCCGCCCCAATCGAGGCATGGCGCGCAACGAGCCATAGGCTTTGGAGTTTCGAGCGGTAAGGGCTTCTTCTACCCAGGGGCGCCAGTTCAAGTCACTGATGGCTTCACGCATTTCCTGATTGGCTTCGCGGCGCGCTTTGATGTAATCGTCAAAGGTGCTGCGGCCAAAGATCAGATACGGGATGAGCGTCACGTAGGGAATAAAGAACAATGACATGGCCCAGGCAATGGCGCCTTGTGCTGTTCTGACGGTTAACACTGCGTGCACGGCGGCAATCAAGCCTAAACTGTGGAGCAGTAAAATCAGGTATCCAATGACGTGCGGGCCTAAAAAATCCATGCGTATCCTTACTCCTCAATGTCCAACGCTATTACAACAGACCGTGTTCTGATGCGAATGTGCTATTCAGCTTCGAGTGCAACACTCGCGATCATTCGGCGTCTAACGCTGACAATTCCATAGGAGTGACTTAATGAATGTTCGTCTGCTAGGGGTGTTTCTAGCGTGTGGTTTTTCGATCCCTGTGGCCCAAGCGCAAATGCTGCAGCCGGGTCTCTGGGAAGTGACCTCGAGCAATATGCAGGTAGACGGCCAACAGTTGCCAGACCTGCAGGTAATGTTAGGACAGTTTCAGAACATGATGACCCCAGAGATGAAAGCTCAGCTGGAAAGCCAAGGCGTCACCCTGGGCGGTAAAGGTATCCGTGTATGCCTGACACCCGAACAGGTGCAGTCGGATGATATTCCGTTGGCTGACCCCAAGTCCGGGTGCAATCAGCAGATCACTGAGCGTAGTGGAAATCAGTGGAAGTTTCGCTTTAGTTGCCCAAATGCTCAGGGGGCTGGAGTCGCCACATTTGCCAGTGACCGTGAGTTCACCACGGCGGTGATCGGCTCATTCAATGCAACGGGCGTTGCGCAAAAAGGCAGCATGGACACGCGTGCTGTGTGGCTGGGGCAAAACTGCGGCGCCGTTAAACCCCGCACGTAATTCAGAGGGGCCGCGCAACGTGTTCCACGCCGCGCGGACCCTCCATTGGATTAACGCGCTTTCCAGTTCCAGCGACTCTCTGCCACAGCGTCATGGCTGTGCAGACTCTCAGCGTGAACCACCTTCAGATTAAAACCCTGCACCCCAGGCACTGCCTTCAGTGCCACATTCAATCGCCGCGCCGCGTCCTCACAAAACATCAAGTTCTGCCCATTGGCCAAAGCGAAGGCTTGTTCGTCAGCACGTTTCACAGCGGTTTGTACGGCGGTGCCCAACGCTGCTTCGGCCTCATCAATGATCACTTCAATCGGCAGCGCTCGCTGATCGTTGCTGAGCTGGGTTTGCAAAATCGCCGTACTTCTTTGGCTGTGAGGCGTCGCCACAATGCCCTGCGAACTGCCTAGCCAGGCTAAAACATCGGCGTGTTCTAACGGCTTGTTGGCGAAGTCATTCACAAATTGCTGCTGGATAAGTTGGCGAGCCAAGGCCGCCGAGCAAGGGCACGTCGATGAATAGTTCACATCAATTTTTAGTTCCACGTGGAACATTCCGTTTTTCAGAGACGCATCGATGCTCACCGGGTAGGTCTTCCAACCACTCAGTGGGCTGACCAATGCGGGACGTTTTAACAGCATCTGGGTGTGGATTCGCAGGTAGGCACAGATCGATAAATCATCGTGACTGTCGAGAAATTGCTGCAAAATTTTTTTCAAAAGTAGCGGGTTCAGGTCCTGCGACTCGAGCATTTCGAGCGCTAAATAAAGTCGTGACATATGAATGCCACGCGCCTCGCCGTCGTCCAAACTCACGCCGGCGTCGGCTGTTGCCGTTAGCCGCTGGCCTTCAATAACAATCGGCAAGGCAATGCCACACATCCCGACCCAATCCAGTGGAACAATTTGTCGGGCGTTTTGTGAAGCAATGTCCGGAAGGGTTAAAGCATTCATAAAGGTCTTCCATCGGGAGGTTGGGCTTAATGTTACAAGATAACAATTCTGATGCTTTGTATTGTTATAATGTATCATTATCGACGAGCCCGAATAGGGTCAGTCTTCAAGCGGGCGCTTTGACCTGCCAACCCTGATGAGGAAGTCCCATGCGTAAACGTCTACCAGTGACCGTGTTGTCTGGTTTTCTCGGTGCAGGAAAAAGCACCCTTTTGAATTACATTTTGCGAAACCGCGAAGATTTGCGCGTGGCGGTTATCGTCAATGACATGAGTGAAATCAACATTGATGGTGGCGAAGTTCAGCGAGACGTCAGCCTGAACCGAGCCGAAGAAAAATTGGTCGAAATGAGCAACGGCTGCATCTGCTGCACCTTGCGTGAGGACCTGCTGGAAGAGGTCAGCAAGTTGGCCAATGACGGCCGCTTTGACTATTTATTGATCGAATCCACGGGCATTTCAGAACCGTTGCCAGTGGCTGAAACCTTTACCTTTCGCGATGAGTCGGGCCAAAGCCTGGCCGATATCGCTCGCCTGGATACGATGGTGACGGTGGTCGATGGCCTGAATTTCCTGCATGACTATCAAGCCGCAGAAAGCCTGGCGTCACGTGGCGAGACCTTGGGCGAGGACGATGAGCGCTCAATCACTGACCTGCTGATTGAACAAATTGAATTCGCTGATGTGATTTTGATCAGCAAAATTGACCTGATCAGCAGTGTCGAGCGCCAGGAATTAATCGCCATTCTTGAGCGTTTGAATGCACACGCCGAAATCATCCCGATGGTGATGGGCGAAATCCCGCTGAAAAAGATCCTCGATACCGGCCGTTTTGACTTTGAACGCGCAGCTCAAGCACCGGGTTGGCTGCAAGAATTGCGCGGTGAGCACGTGCCTGAAACCGAGGAATACGGCATTGCTTCTACGGCTTATCGCGCGCGCCGTCCGTTTCATCCCGAGCGTTTTTTTAACTTTATTGACCGGCCCTGGACCAACGGCAAATTGCTGCGTTCCAAGGGCTTTTTCTGGCTGGCCAGCAAGTACCAGGAAGCGGGCAGTTGGTCACAGGCCGGTGGCCTGATGCGCTACGGATTTGCCGGGCGTTGGTGGCGATTTGTGCCCCGTGAGCAATGGCCGCAAGACGCAGAAACCAAGGCCGAAATTCTTAAAAAATGGCTGCCGGAGACTGCAGATTGCCGTCAGGAACTGGTGTTTATCGGGCAGCACATCGACTTTGCCCTGCTTTCGGCCGAGCTGGATGCCTGCCTGCTCACGGACCAGGAAATGGCCCTCGGCGTAGAGGGCTGGCAGCAACTGAATGATCCGTTCGGCGACTGGTATGACGAGGTGGCGGCATGAGTAACGTTGTACGACTTATCCGGCCGTTGGTCGGACATGTCAGTGGGCAAACGCCCGAAACCATGACGCGAATCCTCGACGATGAGGTCAATCTGGCTATTTGGCAGCGCCAATTACCAGTGCACATCAGCCATTTTGCAGAGCTGTTGCTCTCGCTCGGTGAACCGCTGGCGGATGCCTTGGTGCTTGAGATGGGCGATGAAAATGCCCAGCCCAACCTCAAGGGCTTGGCTTCCCGGTTTAACGATCTGGACGGCTATGAGGGCTTCATTGCTGATATTTCCTGGCTGGTCAGTGCCTACGCCTGTTTATTAGGCGCAAAACGCGTGGGCCTGCGTCTCAGGGCCTTGGATAAGGCCATGTGCCCACGGTTTCACGTCGACCATGTGCCTGTAAGGCTTATTACCACGTACGCAGGGCTTGGGAGCCAGTGGTTGCAGGAAGGCGTGATGAACCGTCGTCATCTCGGTCAGGCCCAGGCAGAACCCGCCGAGCCATCGCGTATTGAGCAGGTGAACACCGGTGATGTGGCGTTGCTCAAGGGCGAGAAATGGCAAGGCAACGAGGGCGCGGGGTTGATTCATCGTTCTCCGGCCCTGGCAGACGGTGAACGGCGACTGATTTTGACCCTGGATTGGTTGGCCTGAGGCATATTGCTGCTTTCGATCAAAACAGAAGCTGGCGATGATGTTGCAGAACATTCCTACCCACGTAATTGCCGGACCTTTGGGTGCCGGCAAAACCAGCCTGATTCAGCACCTGATGACGCAAAAGCCCGCCGACGAACGCTGGGCTGTACTGGTCAATGAGTTCGGCCAAATTGGTCTGGATGCGGCCCTGATGGGCGCTGGAAGCGACGCCATAGCCATTGCTGAAGTGGCCGGTGGTTGTGTGTGTTGCGTCAACGGTGCGCCATTTCAAATCGGTTTGAGCCGTCTCTTGCGCAAGGCCCGCCCTGATCGGTTGTTTATCGAGCCGTCGGGGTTGGGGCATCCCGCGCAAATTTTAAAACAGCTCAGTGAAGCGCCCTGGTTGGGGGTTTTGGCGTTGCAGCCGTGCGTGATGGTGCTCGATGCACAGGCGATGGCTCAGGGAAAAACGCTCCCCGAAACTCAGCAAACGGCCCTGAAAAGTGCCGGTTTATTGGTCATGAATAAATCTCATAGTATGCAAAAAGAGCAACGTGAGCAGATTGCATACGGCCTGCCAAGGTGCCCGATTTTGTGGGTCGAGAATGGCCGAATCCCTTTAAAATCGCTGCCTGTAGCCGACATGAAAGATATTCATCCTGTGGATAAGTCATTGATTTATAAGGATATTATTCAGGTTGTCAGCATTTTTACTGACCCCGGAATCCCTATACAGCAGGCTCAGCTTCAACCTGAAGGCTGGAGTGTGGGGTGGCGCTGGCATGCCTCGCGGCAATTTGATTTGAGTCGCTTGCAGCAGTGGTTGAAAAGCCTCGATTGGCGGCGCGCCAAGCTGGTTGTCAGGGCTTCAGAGGGCTGGTTTTCGAGTAATTCTGTGGATAACTCGCTGCAATCCTGGAAACCCAGCGAGTGGTGTCAGGATTCACGGTTGGAATTGATCTTTGAGCAGCCGCAAGACCTCGAGGTGCTCCGCGCCGGGCTGCAAAGTTGCCTGATAAAGGAACAGGGGTGAGCCAAGAAGGGCCTAAAGCCCAGTGATTACGGGGATTTTGTGCTGGTAAAATTGTCTTACAATTTAAACTGTGTGCAGCCGTTATGACGCTTAAAAATCTGCGCGAGGCGTCTAAATCAAGGGTTTCAGCGGAGTTATCCACAGGCGTACTTAACTCGCGATTATCTGGACAACCAGAAGATCGCGAGGCATCGCAGGCAGACGTGGGCGTTATAGAGGCGGCTCAGTGGCGGGTCTTGCTGTGTTCCTGGCGCCATTGGCTGAGTTCAATCACCTGAGCGCTGTGCACGACCGTTGGCTCAGGTTCTTCCTCGGCCCTGACCGGGTAGGGCGGCAGGTCAATTTTGGCGCTGTGCGCGCCGAACTGAGTGATGGTCCCGGTATGGCGCTGATCGCCGGTGACCGTAAATTCGAAGTTATACACACGGGCCAAGCGCTTTTGCCCATTGGCATCAGCGATAAAGCCAATTTTTTTCAGCGCCACGTTGTCATCGAGCAACTCAATATCGAGTTTTCGACAATGCTGTTTGACCCGTTCGAGCGCACGCTCACGCAGGCCGTGGTTGTGCCACAGCCAGGCAGCGCCCGTTGCCAGCAGCATCAGCACAAACATATTTCCCAGGGTCAGCATTCAATGCGCTCCAACAGATTGGGTTCAGCTTAACTGTGTCTTCAGCCTGTCGTACAGGTCATGTTTAGTCGCATACTGCGTGGCTTGAATCCACTAGCAGTCTGGAATCCGGCATGAAACGTACACCTCACTTACTCGCCATCCAATCCCACGTGGTTTTCGGCCATGCCGGCAACAGCGCAGCTGTGTTTCCTATGCAGCGTGTTGGCGTGAATGTCTGGCCTCTGAACACGGTGCAGTTCTCTAACCACACTCAGTATGGTCAGTGGGCGGGCGAAGTGTTGGCCCCAGAACAAATTCCTGCACTGGTTGATGGCATTGCTGCGATTGGCGAGCTGGGCAACTGTGATGCCGTCCTGTCGGGCTACTTGGGCAGCGCCGCGCAAGGGCGGGCGATTCTGCGCGGCGTGGCCCGCATCAAGGCCACCAACCCGCATGCGCTGTATCTGTGCGATCCGGTGATGGGGCACCCGGAGAAGGGCTGCATCGTGCCGCAGGAAGTGAGTGATTTCTTGCTCGACGAAGCGGCCGCCGTCGCTGACTTCTTGTGCCCTAATCAGTTGGAGCTGGACAGCTTTTGTGGCCGTGCGCCGCAATCACTCTTCGATTGCCTGGCGATGGCGCGCAGCCTGTTGGCGCGGGGGCCAAAAGCGGTGCTGGTGAAGCATTTGTCGTATCCCGGCAAGCCTGCAGAAAGCTTTGAGATGCTGCTGGTGACTGCCGAGGGCAGTTGGCACCTGCGCCGCCCGCTGCTGGCCTTCCCGCGCCAGCCAGTGGGCGTGGGCGATCTGACGTCCGGGTTGTTCCTGGCGCGCGTGCTGCTGGGTGACAGCTTGGTGGCGGCCTTTGAGTTCGCGGCGGCAGCGGTGCATGAAGTGCTGCTCGAAACCCAGGCCTGTAGCAGCTATGAGTTGCAACTGGTGCGTGCACAAGACCGCATTGCCCACCCGCGTGTGCGGTTTGAGGCGGTGCCGATCAGTTTGTAAGCTGCCACTTTCGCCAATGCCCTGTAGGAGCGAGCTTGTCTCGCGATCTTTTTGATCGTTTAAAAGATCGCGAGACAAGCTCGCTCCTACAGAGGTTGGGCGGTGTGGTTTACAGCGTTTCGTCTTTCAATTCGCGATAGCGTTGTTCCAGTTCCTGGCGGATCTGGCGACGTTGCTTGCCCTGGATAAAGCGGCGTTTATCTTCGCTGTTCAATGGTTGCAAAGGCGGTACAGCCGCCGGTTTACGGTCGTCATCAACCGCCACCATGGTGAAGAAGCAGCTGTTGGTGTGGCGCACTGAACGTTCACGAATATTTTCGGTGACCACTTTGATCCCGACTTCCATCGACGTGTTGCCGGTGTAGTTGACCGACGCCAGGAAGGTCACCAGCTCGCCGACATGAATCGGCTCACGGAAAATAACCTGGTCCACCGACAAGGTGACCACATAACGCCCTGCATAGCGGCTCGCGCAGGCGTAAGCGACTTCGTCGAGGTACTTGAGCAGGGTTCCGCCGTGAACATTGCCAGAGAAGTTGGCCATGTCCGGGGTCATCAAGACCGTCATCGACAATTGGGAGTTTCCGGGTTCCATAGCAGCAGGCTCGCGGTTGTGTTGCAGCAGTGAAGTGGGCATCTCTGCGGACGCTTTGTGATTTTTTGAAACAGTTAATAACGGGACGCTGTCGCTTTGGCTGTCGTCACGCTCTGTTGTATCTGTTTCCATATATTGCACCGCCTTTCAGCCAGAAGTCGCGCTGTTAGCGTGCAAATGTCCTTCGTTCGGACAATTCCTACACTTAAAACTATCGAGATGCGCAGCGTATCAAGCTGGGTCTGTCGTTTTGTTGCCGGGCAAAAATTATAAAGGAGCGTCACGCCATGCATGCCATCAGCTTTATCCAGGATTTGGCAGTCATCATGCTGGTCGCAGGCGTGGTGACTATTCTGTTCCACCGGTTCAAGCAGCCGGTGGTGCTGGGTTACATCGTGGCAGGTTTTATTATCGGTCCGCACACCCCGCCTTTTGGCCTGATTCACGATGAAGAAACCATCAAGACCCTGGCTGAACTCGGGGTGATCTTTTTGATGTTTTGCCTGGGGCTGGAATTTAGCCTGCGCAAACTGTTCAAGGTCGGGGCCACCGCGTTTATCGCAGCGTTTATGGAAATTACGCTGATGATCTGGATCGGCTACGAAATTGGCCGCTGGTTCGACTGGAACACCATGGATTCGCTCTTCCTGGGCGCGATCCTGGCGATTTCCTCGACCACCATCATCGTGAAAGCGCTTAACGACCTGAAGATGAAAAACGAGCGCTTCGCGCAGCTGATTTTTGGCGTGCTGATCGTGGAAGACATCTTGGGCATCGGGATCATAGCCTTGCTCTCGAGCATCGCCGTGAGCGGCAGTGTGAGCCCGGAAGAAGTCTTTTCGACGGTCGGCAAATTGTCGCTGTTCATGATCGTCGCGCTGGTCATCGGCATCTTGTTGGTGCCGCGCGTGCTGGCCTATGTGGCCCGTTTTGAAAGCAACGAAATGCTCCTGATCACCGTGCTGGGCCTGTGTTTTGGCTTCTGCCTGCTGGTGGTACGGCTGGAATACAGCATGGTGCTGGGCGCCTTCCTGATCGGCGCGATCATGGCCGAATCGCGCCAGTTGCTGAAAATCGAACGCTTGATCGAGCCAGTACGTGATCTGTTCAGCGCGATCTTTTTTGTCGCCATCGGGCTGATGCTCGACCCGGCCATTTTGATGGAATACGCCCTGCCGATCGTGGTGATCACCGTCGCGGTGGTTCTGGGCAAGATGCTTTCGTGCGGGCTTGGCGCTTTTATCGCTGGCAATGACGGACGCACCTCACTGCGTGTCGGGATGGGCCTTTCACAGATTGGCGAATTCTCTTTCATCATTGCGGCGCTGGGCATGACTTTGCAGGTCACCAGCAGCTTCCTGTACCCCGTAGCGGTCGCCGTATCGGTGCTGACCACTTTGATGACGCCTTACCTGATTCGCGCCGCAGACCCGCTCTCGCTCAAGCTGTCCCATGTGGTGCCGGGGCGTGTGTCGCGGGTCTTTGGGTTGTATGGGGAATGGCTGCGCAGCATTCAGCCGCAAGGCGAGGGGGCTTTGCTCGCGGCGATGATCCGCAAGATCTTGCTGCAGGTGGGCGTCAATTTGGCCCTGGTGATCGCTATTTTCTTTGCCGGCGGCTTTTTCGCCCCGCGGATCGCGCGTTACCTTCAGGGCTGGATCCTGGAGCCGAGCTGGCAAAAAGGCATGATCTGGGGCCTTGCCTTGCTTCTGTCGCTGCCGTTTTTGATCGCGGCGTATCGCAAGCTCAAAGCGCTGTCGATGTTGCTGGCCGAGATGGGCGTTAAACCGGAAATGGCCGGGCGGCACACACAGCGTGTGCGTCGGGTGATCGCTGAAGTGATCCCGATTCTGTCGTTGCTGGTGATTTTTCTGCTGCTGTCAGCCTTGTCGGCGAGCATCTTGCCGACCAACGAACTGCTGATCGTGATTGCCGTGGTGGCAGCGGGCGTTGCGGCGGTGTTGTGGCGCTGGTTTGTGCGTATTCACACGCGTATGCAGGTGGCGCTGCTGGAGACGCTGGATAACCACAAGGAAGGCAGCCACTGAAAACTGTGTAGGAGCGAGCTTGTCTCGCGATCTTTTGATCGTTTAAAAGATCGTGAGGCAAGCTCGCTCCTGCAGGGTGTTTATCAGCTTTCCAGCCAGACGTCGCGGGCCCAGTGCCAAACCGACTCCCAGGTTTCTTCGGTGACCAGCTCTTCTTCTGCGGACCACAGCACCACGGTGCCGTCTTCTTCGACGCAGTAGAAGTCGTCACCGTCCTGGCAGATGGGGATCAGGCTGCGATCAACGCCGGCATCCCAGGCGTTCGCTGCCACATCCGGCAAGTAGGTGTGGGACTGAGGGTCGGTCACGGTGACCGGCTCCAGGCTGCCATAGACAACGTCGCTGACAGTCAGCAAAAACTCCCGGAAGACAAAAGGAATATCGATGAACAATTGTTCTTCGATTTCGACCAGCAGGTCCTCGTCAGGCAGTTCCAGAGGAACAGGTACCGGTTCGTTGGCTTCACGTAATTGTTCGATAATTTCTTCCACGACCTCAATCCTCATGCTCTGTATGGCGCGGTTTATATGACGGGCTTTATACAGTAGCTCGTTATAAGTGCAATCGTGAAATGCAAAGCCCCGGACAAGTCCGGGGCTTTGGTTACAGCATGTAATACCTGAGGGATCAGCCGTTCTGGCGGATACCGGCAACCAGCCAAGGCTGGTTCTCGCCTTGTGGGCGTTCCATGTTCCAGCTTTCGCTGAACGCTTCGCCTTGGTCGAAACGCGAGTTCTTCGAGATGCCGCTGAAGGTCAGGGTGGCGATCGTCTTGTCGGCGCGATCATCCACACCTTCAAGTTGAACCTGCAGATCGTCGATGTAGGTCGACTGGAAGCCGTCGCCCAGCTCAGCACGCTCGCGCTTGAGGAACTCAAGCATTTGCGGGGTCACGAACTCGGCGATTTTGTCCATTTCGTTGGCATCCCAGTGCTGTTGCAGGGATTGGAAATGGTTACGCGCAGCTTCCAGGAAGCTTTGTTCGTTGAACCAGGCCGGTGCGTTGATCACCGGACGGGCTGCGGCAGGAGCAGCCGAACCGCCGAAGATCGAGTTCAAGGCTGGCTTTTGCTCGAACACTTCGCGCTGCATCGGCGCATGGCCAGCTGGCGCCATGTCAGCTTGTTGCTTGCGTCGACGCGCGGCAATGAAGCGGAAGATCACAAAGGCGATGACCGCCATGATCAGGATGTCGAAGAACTGCATGCCCTGGAAGCCGCCACCCATGAACATGGAGGCCAGCAGGCCGCCAGCCGCGAGGCCAGCCAGAGGGCCTAGCCAGCGCGAAGCACCGCCGGCTTTGGCAGCGGCGCCCGCAGCGCCTGCGGCAGCAGGAGCTGCTGCGGCTGGAGCCGCTTGGCGAGTTTGATGGCTTGGCGCTGAACCGGCGCTTTTGCCGCCGCCGAAGCGTTTGGCGTTCGCGTCGAGGCTCATCGTTAAACCGATGCACAACGCCATGGCGATGCTAAGAAAACGTTTCATAAAGGGAATTCCCATTTGTGGATGACACGCGCGCCATGTTGCACAGGTGAGGTGTGACTGGCTAGCAGTGAAATGTTTCGGGCTTTTGCCTGATTGGGTGTAGGACGGATCCTGAAGTCACGTAATACATGTAGGAGAGAGCTTGCCTTGCGATCTTTTTGACGCTCAAAAGATCGCGAGGCCAGCTCGCCCTACAGGCTATTAACGTGTCATACGGCCTCTAGCTTGGCGTAGCCCATCATCAGCCACTTGCTGCCGTCGGGGAAGTTCACCTGTACCCGGGCCTGTGCGCCGGCGCCTTCAAAATTAAGGATCACGCCCTCACCAAACACGGCGTGCTTCACCAGTTGGCCCAGCTTGAATTCGGTTTCGGGAATCTCCGAACCGCCGAACAGCGTGCTGGCGCTTTGTTTCTGGCCGCCGAAAGGGCGGCTGACACTGTTGGACAGACGAACTTCCTGGATCAGACCTTTTGGTACTTCACGCACGAAGCGCGAAACCTTGTTGTAGGTTTCAGCACCATAGAGGCGTCGGGTTTCTGCATAGGTCATGACCAGGTTGTGCATCGCCCGGGTGATGCCCACGTAGGCCAGGCGACGTTCCTCTTCAAGGCGGCCAGGCTCTTCCAGGCTCATCTTGTGTGGGAACAGCCCTTCTTCCATGCCCACCAAGAACACGTACGGGAACTCCAGGCCTTTGGCGCTGTGCAGCGTCATCAGCTGGATACCGTCTTCGTGTTCTTCAGCCTGGGTATCACCGGCTTCCAGCGAGGCATGACCGAGGAAGGCGGCCAGAGGCGACAGCTCTTCGTCTTCTTCATTGCTTTCAAAGTTGCGCGCCGCGCTCACCAGTTCCTCAAGGTTTTCTACCCGGGCCTGGCCTTTTTCACCTTTTTCCGCCTCGTGGTAGGCAATCAGCCCACTTTGCTCGATCACGGTCTGGGTCATCAGGTGCAGCGGCATGTCCATGACTTTGGCGGCGAGGTTCTCGATCAGCTCGATAAAGCCTGCGATGGCGCCAGAGGCACGGCCCGGCAAGGCTTTATTGGCGATCAGCTGGCGCATGGCTTCCCACATCGACACATTGCTGTGACGGGCGTGCTCGCGGATGGCCTCGACGGTTTTTTCACCGATGCCCCGCGCCGGAACGTTGATCACCCGCTCCAGTGCCGCATCGTTGCCGCGGCCTTCGAGCAAGCGCATATAGGCCATGGCGTTTTTGATTTCAGCGCGTTCAAAGAAGCGCTGGCCGCCATAAATACGGTACGGGATGCGTTCGCGCAGCAAGGCTTCTTCCAGCACCCGCGACTGGGCGTTGGAGCGGTACAAAATAGCGATGTCGTTGCGGGCCAAACCGGTGTTCAACGCGCTCTGGATGGTTTCGACCACATAGCGCGCCTCATCATGCTCGTTGAAGGCCGCGTACAAATTGATCGCTTCGCCATCACCTCCGTCGGTCCACAGCTCTTTGCCCATGCGCCCGCTGTTGTTGGCAATCAGGGCGTTGGCGGCTTTGAGGATGCCGGCCGTGGAGCGATAGTTTTGCTCCAGACGAATGGTTTCGGCGTCCGGGAAGTCGGTTGAGTACTGGTAGATGTTTTCGATCTTGGCGCCGCGCCAGCCGTAAATCGACTGATCGTCATCGCCTACCACCATCAAGCTGTCGCCACCTTTGGCGAGCAAACGCAGCCAGGCGTATTGCACGGCGTTGGTGTCCTGGAATTCGTCGACCAGGATGTGCCGGAAGCGTTTTTGGTAGTGCTCCAGCAACCCCGGGTGGTCGCGCCACAGATCGAGGGCACGCAACAGCAGCTCAGAGAAGTCGATCACGCCTGCACGCTGGCAGGCGGCCTCGTAGGCCTCATAAATGCTGCGCATGGTGCCCAGGAACAAATCGCCGCTGGCTTGAATGTGCTGTGGGCGCAGGCCTTCGTCTTTCTGGCCGTTGATAAACCATTGGGCCTGACGCACCGGCCAGCGCTGCTCATCGAGCCCCAGATCGCGGATGACACGCTTGACCAGGCGTTGCTGGTCGTCGCTGTCGAGAATCTGGAACGTCTGGCTCAACCCGGCTTCTTGCCAGTGAGCCCGCAGCAGGCGGTGTGCCAGCCCGTGAAAGGTGCCCACCCACATGCCGGCCGGGTTGATCCCCATAAGCTGCTCGATACGATGACGCATCTCGGCAGCGGCCTTGTTGGTGAAGGTCACCGACAGCACGGAGTGCGGGGACGCGTTTTCGACCTGGATTAACCAGGCGATACGGTGCACCAGCACACGGGTTTTGCCGGAACCTGCGCCGGCCAGGACCAACTGACGCCCAATACTGGCCGTGACGGCCTGACGTTGGGCATCGTTGAGGGAATTTAACAAGAGAGAGAGATCTTCGCGCATCGACGCATTCTAGGGTGCCGGGGCTAACCGGGCAAACACCAATCCAGTTCTGTTGGGCCGTCTGTCGTGGCGTTGTGCCAAACGTCAAAAAAGAGTGTCTACAGGCTGTTACGTCATTGATTTGGTTAACTGCAATAATGTCGTCTATTTTTTGACGTCTCATCGTTTGGTCGTGGGCGCTGCTTGTGTATGCTCGGGCGACTTTTTTGGCTCATCTCCCTTGAATAAGAACGTTGCCGATGAATCAGAGTTTTACCTCCCTGGGGATTTATTCCGGCTTAGGATTCGGGCTTTTTCTGGCTCTGCTGGGGGCATTCGTCTGGCGAATTGATCTGATTAATCAGCGTCGCAAAGTACGCCGTAAAAAATTCAAAAGCGTGTTCGAAGAACTGCAGGACGCCAATTTTCGCAGTGAACAGCTCAACGCTGAGCTCGCCCGTGAGGTCGAGCAGCGTCGGCTGGCGTCGACGGTGTTCGAGGCTGCCAGCGAAGGCATCGTGATTCTTGATCCCACCTATAAGATGCTCACGGTTAACCAGGCGTTCAGCCGGATCAGCGGGTATGACGTGGCAGAGCTGGTGGGTCGCCGGGTCGATGAGTTGGCCTGCAGCCGTGATGCGCGGCGGCATTTTCCGATCATTCAGGCCTCGCTGGCAGAGCACGACAGCTGGTTGGGTGAACTGGTTGAAACCCGCAAGAACGGCGAACTCTACCCGCAATGGCTGCAACTCAAAGTGGTGCGTGACGACGCCGCGCAGGTTAGCCATATCGTGGCCTTTATTACCGACCTGTCGGCGCGGCGTATCGTTGAGGCGCGGGTACGCCACCTGACGCATTTTGATGAGCTGACGGGGCTGGCCAATCGGCTGCTATTTAAAGAGCGTCTGGAAGAGGCCAATCAGCGCATTCGCCAAGGCACGTCGAGAAACCTGGCATTGCTGCACATCGACCTGGATCGCTTCAAATTGCTCAACGACAGCCTCGGGCCGGAGCTGGCGGACCAAGTGCTGCAAAAGATTGCAGAGCGCCTGACCAAGGCATTGCCCGAAGCCGACACCATTTCGCGTCTCTCCAGCGATGAGTTTGCCGTGCTGTTCGATGCCTACGGCAGCCTGACCAGCCTGGCGCGGGTTGCCACCCGGCTGCTGGGCAAGCTGAGCCGGCCGATAGTGGTCGATGGTCACGAGTTGGTGGTCAGCGCATCGATGGGCATCAGCCTGTTGCCCGATGGTGCGCGAGACATCGCCCAGTTGGTCAGCCAGGCCAACAAAGCCATGCAACAGGCCAAACATATGGGCGGCGGGACGTTTCAGTTTTTCAGCCACAGCCTGCAACACAGCACCCTTGAGCGTTTGCAGTTGGAAAATCAACTGCGCAAAGCCATTGGCGAACGCAAACTCAGCGTTTTTTATCAGCCCAAGCTTTGCCTGAAAAACGGCCGTCTGGATTCTGCCGAAGCCTTGGTGCGCTGGGATCACCCGGAGCTGGGCAGCGTGTCGCCGAGCGACTTTATTGCGCTGGCTGAAGAAACCGGCCTCATCGTGCTTATCGGTGAGTTTGTGCTGCGTGAGGCCTGTCGTCAGGCCGCGCAATGGCAACAGGCGGGGCTGGCGCCGATACGGGTGTCGGTGAACTTGTCGGGGCATCAATTGCGCCAGGGCAACCTGGTCAGCCTGGTGCGCCAGGTGCTGGAAGATACCGGTCTGGCGCCGCACTGCCTGGAGCTTGAGATCACCGAAAGCCAGTTGCTTGAAAATGTCGACTACGTGATCGCCACCTTCCAGCAATTGCATGAATTGGGCGTGAAACTGGCCATTGATGACTTCGGCACCGGCTACTCATCGCTCAGCTACCTCAAGCGCTTTGCGGTGGACTACGTAAAAATTGACCAGACGTTTATCCGTGGCGTGGGCACCTGTGTTGAGGACGATGCCATCACCAAGGCGATCATTGCCATGGCCCACAGCCTGGAGTTGAAAGTGGTGGCCGAGGGCGTTGAAAACGAAGTGCAACTGGCGTTTCTCAAGGAGCATCAGTGCGACGAAGTGCAGGGTTACTTGATCAGCAGCCCGACCAACGCTCAGGCCATGGCTGATTTATTGCGGGCGGGTGTATCCATTTGGTAGTGGTGAGAAAGGCTACATGCCCTGAAAACACGGCATTTTGCTGATAAGGCTTGCGAGACTACGACGTATTGGTTGGGCAAAAAACGAATTCTTGTAGTATAACTACAAGATTGCTACATCCCCGGCGCCCGCCGCTTCCAGACCGAGTCCTGCCTTTTGAACCTGCTGCAACATATCGCCCAGTCACGCCACTTGTTACGTAAATCGGAACTCAAGGTCGCCGATCACGTGCTGCTTGATCCTGCGGCTGTAATGCACAGTTCCATGGCCGACCTTGCTCACAGCGTGGGTATCAGCGAACCCACCATCGTGCGCTTTTGCCGGGCGATCGGCTGTTCGGGGTTTCAGGACCTAAAACTCAAGCTGGCGCAAAGCCTGGCAGCGGGTGCCAGTTTTGGTCAGTTTGCGATTCATGAAGACGATTCGGTTGCCGATTACAGCCTGAAAATCTTCGACACCACGCTGCACACCTTGATGGACGTGCGCGAGAAGCTCGACCCGGTGGCGTTGCAGCAGGCCGTGACCGCCATGTCGCAAGCGCAACGGGTGGAGTTTTATGGCTTTGGTGCATCGGGCGCTGTGGCGGCGGATGCGCAGCATAAGTTTTTCCGGTTGTTGCTGACGGCGGCGGCGTATTCCGACCCGCACATGCAGGCGATGTCGGCGGTAACCCTAAAGCCGACAGACGTGGCCATTTGCATCTCGCAGTCCGGGCGTTCCAAAGACTTGCTGATCACCGCCAACCTGGTGCGTGAAAGTGGCGCGACGCTGATTACCCTGTGCCCAAGCCAAACGCCTTTGGCTGAACTGGCGACGGTGAACCTGGCGATCGACGTGCACGAAGACACCGAAATCTATACCCCGCTGACCTCGCGTATCGCCCATCTGGTGGTGATTGACGTGTTGGCGATGGGCGTTGCCATGGCCCGCGGCCCGAGCCTGGTCAACCACCTTAAAAGCGTTAAACGCAGCCTTCGCAGCCTGCGCCTGTCGCCAAAATCGCTGAAAAGCCACGAAGATTAAGAGCGTTGAAGATCCACGGTGGGAGCGGGCTTGCTCGCGATGGAATCGCTGCGATCATTCAGGTAAACCGTGTTGTCTGAATCGCGAGCAAGCCCGCTCCCACAGTTTCATCCCCCTGTCACTGCACGTTCGCAAAGTCGTCACAAACAAAGTCCATCGTGAAACTCCCGTACACGCCTTGGGAGACTCGAAATGGCCCAGCCTTACGAAGAACGCAACAGCGCCGTCAAAACCCGCCGTCAACAAGAAGACCAGCGTCGCATGGCCTTTCGTCGTGCGATTGAAGACCTTACGGACCAGCGTCAGCTGCGCCTGGAAACAGCCGATTACCCTGATATCGCTGCAATCAATTACTGGCAGACCCCGTCGGCAAGTGGCCGTCGAACCGCTCAACCAGCGCGCTGATTTGTTGGCGTTCACTGCGAATAAATTCCAGGAACGCATGCGCCACCGGTGACAGGCGTTTGGCTTTGGCCTGCACCAGGCACCAACTGCGATACAGCGGCAATTCTTCGACCGGCAGCTCATGCAGCAGGCCGGTCGCCAGCTCCAGGCTGACGGCGTGGCGCGTTAACAGCGCCACGCCTAACCCGGCCACTGCGCACTCACGTTGCGACTCGTTCGATGACACTTCCAGGGTTTGATTGAAGTGCACGCGCTTTTCCTTGAAGTATTCCTCACACGCCATGCGCGTACCCGAACCTTGCTCGCGCATCAGCAAGGTATACGGTTCAAGGTCTTGCAAACGCAGCGGGCCACGCTCGCACAGCGGATGCCCGGCCGGGGCGACGGCAACGATGGGGTTGTTCAAGAACGGTAGAAACTCCAGGCCCATGTCCAGCGGCACCATCGACATGATCACCAGGTCATCGCGGTTGTCCGAAAGCCTGCGCACGGCCTGCGCCCGATTGACCACCGTGAGCTGCAAATTGACCTCTGGGTGCTGGCGCTTGAAGGCGGCAAACAAATGCGGCACGAAATATTTTGCGCTCGATTCGATGGCCAGTTTCAGCTGGCCTTGCAACGAGCCCAGCATGTCCGACAGCTGCATATCGAGGTTTTCGAGGCGTCCGAAAATATCCCGGCTCGCCAGCTGAAGCGCTTCAGCCGCTTCAGTGAGGTAGAGCTTTTTGCCCACATAATCGAACAAAGGCTGGCCAATCAGCTCTTCCAGCTGACGAATTTGTAGACTTACGGCGGGTTGCGTCAGCGACATTTCTTCTGCTGCGCGGCTGTAAGAGCGCAAATCGCACACCTCATTGAACACCTGAAGTTGGCGAAAAGTTATACGCATCAATGACTTACGCATTTTATTGATTTCTCTTAAGGCAAGTGAGTTGCCTGACTATAAGTCTTTGCTTATGGCAGGCCCAAGAATTATTGATTTTTGTTTATTCATGCGTAGGACTAGTGTGACAACGCAACGGTTCAGACACATTTGGACACGTGCGGACCTGGTCTAGCAGGTCGTTTGTTCCATGGGCTTTAGGGAAAAATCCAAGTGATAAAAAAGATCCTGATCGCCAACCGCGGAGAAATTGCCGTCCGTATCGTGCGTGCCTGCGCAGAGATGGGCATACGCTCCGTAGCGGTTTATTCCGAGGCTGATCGCCACGCTTTGCACGTCAAGCGTGCGGACGAAGCACACAGCATTGGCGAAGACCCGCTGGCCGGTTACTTGAACCCGCGCAAGTTGGTGAACCTGGCCGTTGAAACCGGCTGCGATGCGTTGCATCCCGGTTATGGCTTTTTGTCAGAGAATGCCGAGCTGGCGGATATCTGTGCCGAACGCGGCATCAAGTTCATCGGCCCGGCCGCCGAAGTCATTCGCCGCATGGGCGACAAGACCGAAGCCCGCCGCAGCATGATCAAGGCCGGTGTGCCGGTAACGCCGGGCACCGAAGGCAACGTTGCCGATATCCACGAAGCGCTGATCGAAGGCGACCGTATCGGTTACCCGGTCATGCTCAAAGCCACCTCAGGCGGTGGCGGTCGTGGTATTCGTCGCTGCAACAGCCGCGAAGAGCTGGAACAAGCGTTCCCGCGTGTGATCTCCGAGGCCACCAAAGCGTTTGGCTCGGCTGAAGTCTTCCTCGAAAAATGCATCGTTAACCCCAAGCACATCGAGGCGCAGATCCTCGGTGACAGCTTCGGCAACGTCGTGCACTTGTTTGAGCGCGACTGCTCGATCCAGCGTCGCAACCAAAAGCTCATCGAAATTGCTCCAAGCCCGCAACTGACCCCGGAACAACGCGCCTACATCGGCGACCTGTCCGTGCGCGCAGCCAAGGCCGTGGGCTACGAAAACGCCGGTACTGTGGAGTTCCTGCTCGCCGAAGGCGAGGTGTACTTCATGGAGATGAACACCCGGGTGCAGGTGGAACACACCATCACCGAAGAAATCACCGGTATCGACATTGTTCGTGAGCAAATCCGCATCGCCTCTGGCCTGCCGCTGTCGATCAAACAAGAAGACATTCAGCACCGTGGCTATGCCCTGCAATTTCGGATCAACGCTGAAGACCCGAAAAACAACTTCCTGCCCAGCTTCGGCAAGATCACCCGTTACTACGCGCCCGGCGGGCCTGGCGTGCGGACCGACACGGCGATCTACACCGGCTACACCATCCCACCGTATTACGACTCCATGTGTCTGAAACTGGTGGTGTGGGCACTGACATGGGAAGAAGCGATGGACCGTGGTTTGCGCGCCCTCGACGACATGCGTCTGCAAGGGGTCAAAACCACCGCCGCGTATTACCAGGAAATCCTGCGTAACCCGGAATTCCGTAGCGGCCAGTTCAACACCAGCTTCGTAGAAAGCCATCCAGAACTGACCAACTACTCGATCAAGCGCAAACCCGAAGAGCTGGCCCTGGCCATCGCCGCCGCCATTGCCGCCCACGCGGGCCTGTGAGGAATAAAACAATGTCCAAGAAAATTTTCGTAACCGACACCATCCTGCGTGACGCCCACCAGTCCTTGCTGGCCACCCGCATGCGCACCGAAGACATGCTGCCGATCTGCGACAAGCTCGACAAAGTCGGCTACTGGTCGCTGGAAGTGTGGGGCGGCGCGACGTTTGACGCCTGTGTGCGTTTTCTGAAAGAAGACCCGTGGGAGCGTCTGCGCCAACTGCGTGCGGCATTGCCTAACACCCGCCTGCAAATGCTCCTGCGCGGCCAGAACCTGCTGGGCTATCGCCACTACAGCGACGACGTGGTTAAAGCATTCGTCGCCAAGGCAGCCGTTAACGGTATCGACGTGTTCCGTATCTTCGACGCCATGAACGACGTGCGTAACCTGCGCGTGGCCATCGAAGCGGTAAAAGCCGCTGGCAAGCATGCCCAAGGCACCATCGCTTACACCACCAGCCCGGTGCACACCGTCGAGGCGTTCGTGGCGCAGGCCAAGCAGATGGAAGCCATGGGCTGCGACTCGATCGCAATCAAAGACATGGCTGGCCTGCTGACACCGTTCGCCACTGGCGACCTGGTCAAAGCGCTGAAGGCTGAAATCGGCCTGCCGATCTTTATTCACTCCCATGACACAGCCGGCCTGGCTGCCATGTGCCAGCTCAAAGCGGTTGAAAACGGCGCCGAGCACATCGACACCGCGATCTCCAGCTTCGCTTGGGGCACCAGCCACCCGGGCACCGAGTCGATGGTCGCGGCCCTTAAAGGCAGCGAATACGACACCGGCCTCGACCTGGCGCTGTTGCAGGAAATCGGCCTGTACTTCTACGCCGTGCGTAAGAAGTACCACCAGTTCGAAAGCGAATTCACCGCCGTCGACACCCGTGTACAAGTCAACCAAGTGCCGGGCGGGATGATCTCCAACCTCGCCAACCAGCTCAAAGAGCAGGGCGCGCTGAACCGCATGAGCGAAGTGCTGGCCGAGATCCCGCGTGTGCGTGAAGACCTGGGCTTCCCGCCGCTGGTGACCCCGACCTCGCAAATCGTGGGCACCCAGGCATTCTTCAACGTCTTGGCTGGCGAGCGCTACAAGACCATCACCAACGAAGTGAAGCTCTACCTGCAAGGTGGCTACGGCAAAGCGCCGGGCGTGGTGAACGAAAAACTGCGTCGTCAGGCCATTGGCAACGAAGAACTGATCGACGTGCGTCCGGCTGACCTGCTCAAGCCAGAAATGGCCAAATTGCGTGGCGAAATTGGCGCACTGGCCAAGTCTGAAGAAGACGTGCTGACCTTCGCCATGTTCCCGGACATCGGCCGTAAATTCCTTGAAGAGCGTGCTGCGGGCACCCTGGCTCCAGAAGTGCTGCTGCCGATCCCTGAAGCGGGTGGCGTGAGCAAAGCGGGCGGCGAAGGCGTGCCGACCGAATTCGTGATCGACGTCCACGGCGAAAGCTACCGCGTCGACATCACCGGTGTAGGCGTCAAGGCCGAAGGCAAGCGCCACTTCTACCTGTCCATCGACGGCATGCCGGAAGAAGTGGTGTTCGAGCCGCTCAACGAATTCGTCGGCGGGGCCTCCAGCAAGCGCAAACAAGCCAGCGAGCCGGGCCACGTCAGCACCGCCATGCCGGGCAACATCGTCGACGTGCTGGTCAGCGTGGGCGACACCGTCAAGGCGGGCCAATCGGTGCTCATCACCGAAGCCATGAAAATGGAAACCGAAGTACAGGCCTCCATCGCCGGCAAAATCGTCACCATCCACGTCATCAAAGGCGACCGCGTCAACCCGGGCGAAATCCTGATCGAAATCGAAGCCTGATACGCCATTGATTCAAACGCTTTAAACCTCGGGGGAGCATGTGCTCCCCTTTTTTTTACCCGAGATTTGACCCCGACCTGTAGGAGCGAGCTTGCCTCGCGATCTTTTTAAGATCAAAAGATCGCGAGGCAAGCT
>NZ_JASCPQ010000119.1:0-13821 GCF_029959305.1 Pseudomonas sp. PS01297 | reverse complement strand
AGCTTGCCTCGCGATCTTTTGATCTTTTAAAAGATCGCGAGGCAAGCTCGCTCCTACAAGGGATATGGGTTAGTAGACTGCTTCGCCCGCACCGGCGGCGAGGCGGCGGAATACCAGCGCCGAGGCCATGCAGGCGAGGCCGCAAAGCACCAGCATGGCGGCCACGTCGCTGGTTTGCGGCACGCTGTGCCCGCGCAGGTTCATCAACACGCCCAATAGTGAGGCCATCAGACCCACCGACAGGCTCATGCTTAATTGCACGGTCATGGCCGACAGGCTGCTGGCGCGGCTGCTCAGTGCGGCAGGGACGTCGGCGTAGGTCAGCGCGCCGAGGGTGCTGTATTGCAATGAGCGAATCACTCCGCTGCCAAACAGCATCAACACGATGACGCTGTAGGGGGTGGCGTCGGTAAAGCTGGCGCATGAGGCCAGGGTCAGGCCGGTTAACACGGCGTTGATCACCAGCGTGCGGCGGATGCCGTAACGGCGCACCACGCGCACGGCCAGCAGTTTCATCGCAAAGGCCCCGGCACCTCCGGCCAACGTCAGTAACCCGGCGTGCAACGGGCTCAGGCCAAAACACAGCTGGAACATCAGCACCAGCAAAAACGGTAACGACGAGGTGCCCAGACGCAGCAGGTTGCCGCCCCAAAAGCTGATGCCGTAGCTGGGGATGCGCAGCAGTTTGAGGTCCAGCAGCGGCTCGGCGCAGCGTTGCGCATGACGGATGTACAACGCGCCGCAGAGCAGGCCGACGGCGATCATCAGCGCCACCCACAGGTGCGGCAGCAGGCCGTGCCCCAGCGCTTCGAAGCCGAACACCAGCGCTGCCATGGCCACCGCGCTGAGCGCCAGCCCGCGTACATCCAACCCCTGCTCACGCACGCCGGGGTAGTACGGCACATGGCGCAGCACCAGCACGATGCCGACCACACCGATGGGCACATTGATCAGGAAGATCCAGTGCCACGACCAATAGGTGACCATCAGGCCGCCCAACGGCGGGCCGAGCATGGGGCCGATCAACGCCGGGATGGTCAGGTACGACAGGTTGCGCAGCAGGTCTTCACGGGGTGACCAGCGCAATAAAATCAACTGCCCCACGGGCACCATCATCGCCCCCGCCGCGCCCTGAAGCATGCGCGCCAGGCACAGTTGCAGCAGTGAATTGGAGGCAGCGCAGGCCAGTGATGAGGCGATAAACAGCGAGATGGCGATCACGAATAATCGACGCGGCCCGTAGCGGTCGGCCACCCAGCCGCTGACCGGCACACACAGCGCAGCCCCGAGCATGTAGAGCGAAACCACCAGGTTCATGCGGATGCTCGGCGCGCCGAAGTCGCTGGCCATTTGCGGTAAAGCGGTCATGACGACGGTGGAGTCGATCAGTTCCATGCACAGCGCACAGCCAATGATCATCGGCACGCGCCGCGATAACGGGCGCGTGTGCGGGAGGGTTTGGGCGATGGTCACTCAGGGGGTTCTCGGTGAGGATACGTTTTGCACGGTTTCGCCCTGACGGCATGGCACATGCCAGATCAAAAGATCGCGAGGCAAGCTCGCTCCTGCAGGGCGTAAAACAGGGTTAGATGGCCAATTTAAGGAAGTCGAAGGCCATGCGGCGGCCGCTTTCAAGGTGCGGGATGGCGTCCAGCAGGGCTTGGGTGTACGGGTGTTGCGGGTGGTCGAAGACGTCGCGCACGCGGCCGCTTTCGACGGCCACGCCGTCTTTCATTACCAGCACGTCGTCGCTGACGTGGTTGATCACACCCAGGTCGTGGGAGATGAACAGGCAGGCCAGGCCCAGGCGCTGTTTGAGGTCGTCGAGCAGTTCGAGGATTTGCGCCTGGACCGAGACGTCCAGCGCCGACACCGGTTCGTCGCACACCAGTATCTGCGGCTGCGCCGCCAGGGCGCGGGCGATGGCGATGCGCTGACGCTGGCCGCCCGACAGTTCGATCGGGCGGCGCTCCAGCAGTGCCGCGTCGAGTTTGACTAAAGCCAGCAGTTCTTCGGCGCGCCGGGGCCATTCGCTGCGTTTGTGCCCGGCCACTTCCAGCGCTTCGTTGAGCACCCGGCGCACGCTGTAGCGCGGGTCGAAGGAGCTGAGCGGGTCCTGAAACACCACTTGGATGCTGCGCCGCAGTTGGCGTTTTTCTGCCGCAGACAGGCTCAGCCACGGCTGGCCCTTGATATGGATGTCGCCGCTGTCCGGGGTTTCCAGACCGAGGATCATCCGCGTCAGGGTGGTTTTGCCCGAGCCGGATTCACCAACAATGCCCAAGGTTTTACCCCGACGCAGTTGCAGCGACACTTGGTTGACCACGGTGCGCTGTTTGCCGTCCGGCCCCTTGAAGGATTTGCTCAAGCCGTTGACCTGCAACAGCGGCGGCGTTTGTTCGGCCTTGGCCGTGACGATGCTCAGCGGGGTACGCGCCGCGCCATGGTTGCGGCGAAAGTGCACCGCCCTGCCCGTGCGCAGCAAGTATTGGGTGTAGGGATGCTGCGGGTCGTGCAGCACGTCGTCGACGTTGCCCTGCTCGACGATGATGCCGTTGTGCATCACCGCCACCCGGTTGGCCAGCCGCGAGACCACGGCCAAGTCATGGCTGACGATCAGCATCGCGGTGCTCTCGCCGCGCAGGGATTCGAGCAAGGTCAGCACCTGCGCCTGCACGGTGGTGTCGAGGGCCGTGGTGGGTTCGTCGGCGATCAGCAAACGCGGGTTGCAGGCGATGGCCGAAGCGATCAGCGCCCGTTGGCGCAAGCCACCGGACAATTGATACGGGTACTGACGCGCGCGTAATTCCGGCTCGGGCACGCCCACCGCGCGCAGCAGTTCGATGACTTTGGCGTCTCGCTGCGCCCGGTCGAGGTCGGTGTGCAGGTGCAATGGTTCAGCGATTTCCTTGCCCACCAGCCGCAAGGGGTCGAGGGAGCCCAGGGCGTCCTGCATGACAAAGCCGATTTGTGCGCCGCGTATTTTGCGCCAGGTGCGTTCATCGAACTGGCGCAGGTCCTGCCCGGCAAACGCCAGTGTGCTGGCCTGAACCTGGGCACGGGCGCCGGTGAGCCCGGCGAGGGTGCGCGAGGTCACGCTTTTGCCCGAGCCGGACTCGCCCACCAGCGCCAAGCACTCGCCGGGATGCACCTGGAAGCTCACGCCCTTGAGGGTCGGGGCCGCGTGCGCGCCAAAGCGCACATAGAGGTTTTGCACATCGATCAGAGGTTGTGTACTCATGCCCGTTTCCCTTCGCTGCGACGCAACAGTTCGCGGCCGATCGCGCTGATCGAGACCACGGTCAATGTGATTGCCAGGGCGGGCCATGCCACCAGCCACCAGGCGTTGGCCAAATAGTTGCGGCCCATGGCGAGCATCCCGCCCCACTCCGGCGCTGGCGGCGCGGCGCCGAAGCCCAAAAAGCTCAAGGCCGCGCCGTTGACGATGTTGCCGCCAATGCCGATGGTGGCCAGGATCAAAATCGGTTTGATCGCGTTGGGCAGCACGTGCCGCCAGATCACCAAATGCCGGGGCAGCCCCAGGGTGGTGGCCGCTTCGACGTAACCGGCGCCGCGCACCACCAGGGTTTGCGCCCGCACCAGGCGCGCATAACGCGGCACGTTGGCGATGCCGATAGCGAGGATGATGTTGAGCTGGCCCTGGCCGAAGAAGGTGATGATCACCAGCGCCAGCAACAGGTCGGGAAACGCCAGCAACACGTCGATCACGCGCATGACGGCGCCGTCCAGCCAGCGTGGGCCGAGCCCCGCCGTCAGGCCCAGCAAAGTGCCCAGCAGCAAGCCAACTGCGGTGGCGGCCACGCCCAGTACCAGCGACGGGCGCACGGCGTAGACCAGCCGGGTGAGGATGTCGCGGCCGTTTTCATCGGCGCCCAGCCAGAACAGGCTGCTGGGGGCGCTAAAGGCCAGACGCGAGTTGGCGTCGAGCGGGTCGCCCGCCACCAGCCAGCCCGGCGCAATGGCCGCGATCAACAGCAGCAATACGAACAACCCGGCCAGCAATAGGCCCGGGCGTATCGCCCAGCGCCGCGCATTGCGCGATTGCATGGCGAACAACGGCTCGGCCTGAATCACGCTGGCAACGGTGCCTGGGTGGATGGACTGGCTCATGTGCAACTCCTGAGGGCGGGCTTAAACCGCGCTGGCTTCATCGCGGGTGGCGCCGTGGGCGCTGTCCTGCTCATGCAGGGCACGCCAGGCCGCGCCGGGGCTGATGCCGTTGAGGTAGTAATTGCCCAGCGCCCGCTCGCGGTAGATGGCCGGGTTGTGCGAGGCCAGGGTACGGGCGTTGCGCCAGTGCCGGTCAAGACGGCGGGCTTGGCTGGTGGCCGAGGCGCCGCCGACTTCGAACAACAGCGTGGTGGCTTCGAGCACTTGCTCCAGCACCACTTGCTGGGCCTGGAAGGTGCGAATGTCGGCGTCGACGTAATCGGCTTCCTGCGCGCTGTCGGTCAGCTCAGCCTGATGCACGCCTTCCAGCACGTTGGCGGTGGTCAGCACCAGGCTTTCGCTGGCGTAGGCCAGGCTCGACAGGCGGCCGATCACCCGTTGCACCAGCGGGTCATCCTTGGGGCTGGACTGGCCCGGCACGCCGAACGCGCGGGTGCGGCCCTGCACAAAGGCGGTGGCATCGCGCAAGGCGGCCCGGGCGATACCGGCCAGCGTGGCGAGGTGGAACAGTTGGTAAAACGATGAGATGTACGACTCGGCGCGCAGCTCGCCGGGTTTGAAACGGCGCAGCACGTGTTCTGGGGCCACCTCGACCTGGTCAAAGCGCGTGGTGCCGCTGCCGCTCAGGCGTTGGCCGAAACCGTCCCAGTCGTCTTCACGGGTCACACCCGGCGCATCGACGGCCACCACCACGCTGAAAAAGTCTTTGTCGTGCATCGCCACCGCCGCCACCCAATCGGCGTAGATGGTGCCGGTGCAGTAGTATTTTTCGCCGTTGAGCACCCAGCCCGCGTCTTCGTTGTGCGGGTCGTTGGGCGCCAGCGACACCGAGTTGGTGCTGCTGTCGCTGCGCTCGGCCATGGCCGCGCCCCACAACTGCCCGGCCACCACCTTGGCAAACCAGTAATCCTGCGAGGCGGCGTCGCGGCTGGACAAACGCCCTTCAACAAAACCGAAATGCGCTCGCACGATTTGCGGCAGGTTGGAGTCGGCTTCGGCCAAGTCAATCAGCAGTTGGAATAACACCGGCAAGCTGACGCCCGCGCCGCCCAAAGCCTGGGGCACACGCAGCGCCGTGAAGCCCGCCTCGCGCAGTTGATTAACGGCGGCAAAGGCCAGTTCGCGGTGCTGCTCGCGGTCGATGGCCCCGGCCGCGATCTGGTCGAACAACGGTTGGAAACGCGCCTTCAATGCGCGGTAGGAAGTGGTGTCGGTCATGGCAAGTCCTTGCGAAAAGATGGCGTCACACGGCTTTCGCACGCGGGTCCACCAGGTGATTGATCAGGTCGACGAGGAAGTTGACGACCACATAAATCGCTGCCGCCAGCAGGGTGATCCCCAGCAGCAGCGGCACATCCTTGGTGTTGGCGGCGTCGAGCATCAGGCGGCCGATGCCCTGGCGCGAGAACAGCAGTTCAATCACCACCGCCCCGCCCAGCAAGCTGGCAAACACAAAGCCGGACAAGGTCACCAGCGGCACCAGCGCATGGCGCAAGGCATGCTTGAGGCGCACCCCGGTTTCAGACAGGCCACGGGCGCGAGCCATGGCGATAAAGGGCTGTTCGAGGGTGTCTTCGAGTTCCTGGCGCAACACCTGGCTGAGCACTGCCGCCACCGGCAAGGCCAGGGCCACGCTGGGCAGGATCAAGGCTTGCCAGCTGTTGGAGCCGGATGGCGGCAACAGGTGCCAGCCAAACGCGAACACCAGCAGCAACCCCAGGCCGATCACGAACGACGGCGCTGACGACAGCACCAGTTCTGTGCCCGACACCAGCGAGCGCACCCACGGCGCCCGGTTGGCACTGAGCACCGCCACCACCACGGCCAGCAGCACCGCCAGCGCCGCAGCGCTCAACGACAGTTGCACAGTGGCGCCGAGTTGCCCGCTGATGACCTGCCCCACTGGCCTGCGCAAGTTATACGAGTCGCCCAAGTCACCCTGGGCCAGGCGTCCCAGGTACTGGCCGTATTGCACGATCAAGGGTTGGTCGAGGCCGTATTCAGCGCGCACCTGGGCAATCAATTCGGCGCTCGGGTTGGCCCCCGGCCCGCCAAGAATGGCCATCGCCGGGTCGCCCGCACTCAGGTTGATGGCCAGAAAGGTCAGGGTTGCCGCGCCCCACAGCACGCCAATGCCGGACAACAATCGACGAAGGATCAGGCGCAGCGGATTCATTTGGCCTCCTGGTCGAGCCAGACCGTGGTGAAAATCGGGGTGTTGTGCGAGGTGTCGAAGATCAAGCCCTTGACCGCGTTGCGGTAGGCCACCAGCACATGGCTCTCGTACACCGGCGCTGCCGGGACGCTTTCGGTGAGGCGTTGCTGGGCGATGCTGTAGACCTTTTGCAACTCAACCGGGTCGGTGGTCTGCCGTGCAGCGCTGAGGGCGGCGTCGAGTGGCTCGTCGCGAAAGCTGCCAATGTTCTGCCCGATAAAGCTCGGCGTGCTGATGGATTTGCTGTGGTAGAGGATGTACAGGCCGTCCGGGGTGTTGGTGTGCCAGTAGCCCGCGGCGATGACCTGGAAGTTGCCGGCATAGCGTTTTTCGAGGATTTGCGGCAGCGGCGCGAGGTCGATGGTTAGTTGGAAGCCGACCTTTTTCAGGTCAGCCTGAATCGCTACGGCAATGCTGCTGGGGTAGGCACCGGTTTCGTAAGTCAGCAACTCGGCCGCCAGGCGCCGGCCATTTTTAACCCGGTAACCCTCAGCGTCACGCTGCTCCCAACCGGCGCTGTCGAGCAGGCGGTTGGCTTCGGCCACGTCGTACTTGAGCACGTCTTTGTAGGCCGGGTCGTAGAAGCGCGTGTTGCTGGCCAGAAAATCGCTTTTAGGCTGGTACTCGCCAAAACCGGCGATCCAGGCAATGCCATCGCGATCAACCGCTTTGGTCACGGCACGGCGCACCACCACGTCCTGAAACGGGAACTTCTCGGTGTTGAACTGCAGGCTGCGAAACGGGTTGCCCTTGCGGATCAGGCTGCGGATGTGCAAATCGGGGTTTTGCCGGATGGCCTTGGCGTTTTGAGCCGGCGCATCAACGGTGAAGTCGGACTGCCCCGACTCCAGCGAGCTGAAGCGGATCATTGCCTCGGGCACGATGCTGACTTCGAGGCGGTCGAGGTAGGCCTCGCCCTGATGCCCGGTGACTTCGGGTGCCCAGTGGTAGCCCTTGCGCTTGACGAAGTTCAGGCCTTGGTCGCGGGTGTAGCTTTCGAGCACAAACGGCCCGGTGCCGATGGGGTGTTCGGCGATGGACTTGGGTGCCTCGACGATCTGGCGCGGCGACAGCATGCTCAGGTACGACTGCGCCAGCACATCGAGGAACGGCGAATAGGGTTCGCGCAGGTGCGCTTCGAAGGTGTACTCATCAATGATGCGACCGTCCACGTACGGGGCGATGTAGGCCGCCGCCAGCGGTGATTTGGTCTTGGGGTCACGCATGTGTTCGAGGTTGAGCTGTAGCGCGCGGGCGTTGAATTTTTCGCCATCGCTGTAGGTCACGTCGTCACGAAGATGAAAGGTGTAGGTCTTGCCATCTGGCGAAATTTCCCAGGACTTGGCCAGCCAGGGCGTGATGTTGCCCTGCTCGTCCTGGTACACCAGGCAGTCAAACAGGATGCGCCCCAGCCATTGCGTGTTGCCGTGGGAAATCGAATGCAAATCGAGCGTGGTGGTGTCGGATGAGGTCGACAGGCGCAGCGTGCCGCCCGGTTTGCCGGGGCTGCTTTCGCGGTAGTCATCGGGCTGGCTGGCGCTGGCATCGGCATTGACGACGATGGCGCGCGGCGCTTCGCTGGCCGGTTTGCAGGCGCCCAGCAGCCCGATACCGGCAATCAGCGCCAAGCGGGCAAGCCTTGTGGTCAGGGTCATGTGCTTCCTCCACCAGCGCCGCGCACTTCGCGACGCTGGCTGCGCAGGCTTAGAAGTTGTAAGTCACGCCGGTAAAGGCGCCGAAACCATCACCGGGGTAGAGCACCGCCGTGTCTTTGCCCTGCACGTCATACGACGGTGCCACGGCAGTCACGTAGGCCTTGTTGGTGAGGTTTTTCAGGTCCAGGTAGACCTGCCAGGTTTTGCCCGGATCGTCGAAGCCAAAGCGTGCGCCCCACAGGGTGTAGGACGGCGCGTAGAAGCTGTTGGCGTAGTCCACGGCCGTGCTGGAGGCGGTGCGCACGTTGACCCCGGCATACAAGCCGTTGGCAAACTGGTACTGCAATTCGCCTTGGTAGATGTGCTTGGGCAAGCCCGGCAGTTCGTTCTTTTTGAACAGCGGGTCGTTTTCGTAGTGGAAGTCGTTGAGGGTGTACGCCTGACGCCAGGTCAGGGTGTCGCCATTGGCGCCTTCCCACAGGCGGGTGCTCAAGCCGGCTTCAATGCCCTGGTGAATGGTCGGTGTGGCGTTGGACGTAGACACCACGGCTGCCGCGGTGGCGGTGGCCGGGAGTACTTGAACGTTGAGCAGCTCGTTTTTCACCCATGACTTATAGAACGCCAGGCTGCCGTCGAAGATGCCGTACTTGCCCTTGATGCCGAACTCCACGGTGTTGGCGGTTTGTGGCACCAGTGGCTTGGTGTAGTTGGTGGTGACGCCCGAGCCGGAAATCGACCAGGAGCTGGGCGGGTCGACGGTACGGCTGACGTTACCGAACAGTTGCACGTCGGGGGCGATGTAATAACGCAGGCCAATGCGCGGGGCGAATCGCCACTCGTCGTAGAGGTACTCGCTCGGCAGGCCGCTGGTGTTGGGGCGGTCGCTGTACGAGACCTTGACGTTGCGCTTGATCTGGATCGCCGATACGCCGGTAGACAGGTACAGGTTGTCGGTCAGGCCCAGGTCGTTGCCGAGGCTGAACACGTGGTCAAACGAGCCGTTGTACTTCACGTCTTTTTGCAGGATGCCGAGGTCTTTATTGCCTTTGTAGGTGCGCACGCCAGCATTGATGTGCTGGGTGCTGGTCCAGCCCGCGGTCGTGGTGCTGGACAGGCCGAACAGGCGGTCATTGCGGGTGTAATTGAGCGAGTAGTTGATGTCGCGCCAATCCCAGTAGTTGGGGTTAACGGTACTTTTGCGGCTGAGGATCTGCGGGTAGTCGTGGTACACCAGCCCGGCTTCGAGCTTGGCGTCATCGTCAAAGGTGTAAGTGGTTTTGCTGCCGATCCAGGTGGAGCCAAGCTTGGTTGAATCACCGCGCGTATCACGGGTGGCGATGTTGGTTTGCGAGGGTTTTTTCTTCAACTGGGCCAGGGTCAGTTGGCCGGAGTTTTCGTGGTATTCCTCGCGATAACGCAGGTACACGCGGGTTTCCAGTTTGGGACTGAAGCGGTAACCAAAGTTGCTGACGATGCCCTTAGCCTTGGTGTAGGTGAAGTCCTGGAAGCCGTCGCGTTTGGAGTTGTCGACACTGACAAAGTAGTCGGCATCGCCCACCACACCGCCGGTGCTGAGGGTCTCTTTTTCCCAGCCGAAGCTGCCGCCTTCGACCTTGATGCGCGTGCCCGGTGCCGTGCGGCCGGTGTTGGTGACAAAGTTGATGGCGCCACCCAACGACAAGGCGCCGTATTCAAAGGCGTTGGCCCCGCGCAGCACTTCGGTGTAGTTCAGGCCCTGGGTGTCGAGCAACTCATAAGGCGTACCGCCCGCGCCGGTCAGCGCCAGGCCGTCAAAGAGGAACTTGGTGCCCTCCCGGAAATACCCCGGTGAGGTGTTAGCCCCGGAGCCGCGAATCGAGATCTTGATCGCATCGTTGCCGCCCGCCGCCTGGGCATACACGCCCGGCTGATACGCCAGGGTGTCTTCCAGGGTGGCCGAGCGGCCCTTTTCGACTTCCGCCTGAGTGACCAGGCTGGTGCCGCCGGCCACTTCGTCGAGTTTGGCCTTCGCCGCTTGCACCTCGGTTTGTTGGGCGGCTTGCACGGTGACCGTGCCCAGACGTCGCTCGCCGTTCGGGCTGGCGTCATCGGCCAGGGCAAAGGGTGCGAGGGTTAATAAGGCGCTGCTGACAGCGAATAAGGAGGAATGCCGTTTAACAGCAGAAGTAGCCAAGTGCACGCGTTTCAAATTATTACCCCACCTGAATAGAAAATAGGCGAGTTTCTATTGGCATAGTCAATCTCACGATAACAACGCTATTGCAGCGAACGTGCCAACTGGCTAAGTGCCTTATTTGCGGGTGTTTCGGGTTTTAATGTTGTAAGTGCGGCTGTTGCGTTACAGCGCTACTGCCGAACACGTGTTTGTTTCCCAACACTTGTAAAAAAGTGTTTATACACTTTTGGCAGCGCCTTAGATCAATAGCTGTTAATTAAACGAGTCGAGGTAACAGCAACTTAGCCACGTAGTCGGCTTCTTCTTGCAGAGGCCAACCCGACAGGCTAATGACATTAAGTCCGGCTTTTTGTTGATAAAGGTTGAGTGTGCTGACGATACTGTCGGGCGATCCGACAAGGTACGCCGACGACGAACCAGTCCCGAATACATCCAGCGTCGACCAGGCCGTAATCCCGGCGTACAGGTTGTTTTCCAGGCGCAATTCTTCGAGGCTAGGCAGTTGCCGCTGACGTAGCCGGGCAAGCCAACCGGCACGCTTGGCATCCGGGCCGACAAAGGTGGCAAAGTTGAACTTGCCGCCACTGCGCCGCACGATGGATTCGTTTATTTTGTCGCGCAACACCTCAACGCCGGTGGCTTCGAACATCGCATAAAAGTGCGCCAGCGCCTCGCTGTCAGTCGGCCGTACAACCACGCTGGCCAATGCGCCCAGACCGTTGAACTGGCGCTTTGCAGCCTGCGCCGCCTGTTGCGCCTTGTGGAACTTTTGGCTCACTACCGCCACTTCACGGAGCATGGTCATGTACACGTTGACCAACTCACCGGCGTGATCCACGCCCGCCGTTGAATCCCCTGTGCCCCACAGTTGCACGCCGTCTTTTTGCTGCGGGTGGATTTCCAGCGGGGTATTCGGGAAGTAGGTTTTGCTGCCCTGGGCATACGAAAAAGCAAACTTGCGCCAGTAATCAATGCCCAGGGTGTAGCGGTCGGCATGGGAGGTGGTAATGCCGTAGCCCTGCATGATGTTGTCACGCCCATTGACCAGATTGACCAACAACCGGCCCTGGGTCAGTTGGTCAAACGTGAGTGCTTGTTGGGCCAATAACTTGGCCGGGACCATGCGCGAATAAAAAGAAATCAGGAACTTGATGCGCCGGGTATAACTGGCCGCAAACGAGGCCGATATAAAGGGATCATTCGGCCAAGTTGCAACATGCGCCCCATAAAACCCGCCCTGCTCTATGGTTTGCGCCAGAGCTCGATAACGCTCGAAATCAATCGGATATAACCCGCCCGGGCACCACGGATAAGTACCGTCGGCAAAGCTCAAATACCATAAAACTTTCAGGGCCACGGGGGTCTACCTCTGTTCAGATTGGGCGAAGACTAATGAGCCTGTTTCGTGGCTGTCAACGCAGAACGCGGGTTAAATTTAAAGTCATAAGCTTATGTATTTGCGGCATATGGACAGCTTTTTTATATCACTATCGTTAGTAATAAATGTAATTTTGATTATAAGCACGGCCTGCGTACGCTGATCACCACAGGAAACAACCGTCGCCCTTGCGGATTTCCACATCCCGTAAACATGACGACAGACGTTTCAATAAACCCATGAAGAAGACCACCTACGCCTTACCGTTAACGCTGTTAAGCCTGCTGTCCATCACCCAACAGACCCAGGCGGCTGAAGCCGATCCGGGTGATTACATTGCCGCGCCACCGGGCACTGATCTGGGGCTGTTGTATTACCAACATTCGTCGGCCGACACTTACCGCGATGCGTCGGGTAATAAAGTCGACGGCAGTAATCGGTTCAGGTCTGACATTGGCATTTTGCGTTACGTGCACTTTATGGAAGTGTTCGGCTACACGATTGACCCGCAAGTAGTGTTGCCCTTCGGGCAGTTGCATGACGCGAAAATCGGTGGACAGTCCATTGATGGCAACAGCGGTATCGGTGACGTGCAACTGACCTCGACGGTGTGGTTGGTGAACAACCCGCAAGCGCGCCGCTGGTTTGGTATTTCGCCGTTTATCGTCGCGCCCACCGGCACTTACGATAAGCACGAAGCCTTCAACCTGGGTGAAAACCGCTGGAAGGGCATTGTGCAGGGCGGCTTTGTGCAGGGCTTCGGGCAATACTGGAGCTGGGACTTGATTGGCGACATCACCTGGTACGGTAAAAACACGGACGCCGGTGGCGGTGATCAGACGCTCAAGCAAGACCGCTCTTACCAGGTGATCAACTGGTTGAGTTATCACCCGACTGATACGTCCCATGTGTCGATCGGCTACTCCCACACCTGGGGCGGCGCGCAACAGCTGGACGGTGTGGACAACGGCACCCGCACACGGGTTGATCAGTGGCGCGCACTGTACGCCACCAACGTTAGCGCCAAGGATCAGGTGCAGGTGACGCTGGCCAAGGACCTGAACGTTCGCGGCGGGTTTGAACGCGACTATCAACTGAATTTGCGCTTGGCTCATGTGTTTTAGAACGAGAGAAAACCTGTAGCCGCTGCCAAAGCATTTGGCTGCGATGGGTTGCGCAGCGACCCCAAACGGCGGTCCTGCGGCCCGCATCGCAGCCTTCGTACCTCGTCAGCGGCTACAAAAAATTGCGCTCAACTGTTTATCAACGAAGGTGTTTATGAGCTATCACTCCCCTGCCCTTGCTGCCCCGACTATTGAGTCTGTGATCGCCACGCATGCGGCGCTGCGGGCCAATACGCCGCTGGTGCAGTGCCTGACCAATGTGGTGTCGGCCAACTTCATGGCCAATGTGCTGCTCAGCGCCGGTGCGGCGCCAGCCATGGTCGACAACCCGGAAGAAGCCGCTGATTTTGCGCGCATCGCCGGGGCGGTGCTGATCAACCTCGGTACGCCGAACACGGCGCAGGTCGAAGGCATGCGCCTGGCCGTGGCCGCCGCCCATGACGCCGGTCGCCCTTGGGTGCTGGACCCGATTGGTGCAGGCGGGCTGGCCTGGCGTGGCTCGGTGGCCGCGCAATTGCTGGCGTTCAAGCCAGCAGTGATTCGCGGCAATGCCTCGGAGATCATCGGGCTGGCCGGGCTGGGCAGCCATGCCCGTGGTTTTGATACTTCCAACGACCCGGCACAGGCGGTGCCCGCCGCCGTGCAGTTGCTGGAGCACACCGCCGCCGTGTCGGCCTCGGGCGCCATTGACCATGTGGTGGGCTGGGTCGCTGAGGCACAAAACCCGCCGCGCCCATGGCTCATCAAGATTGCCGGTGGCAGCGCCTGGTTGCCCAAAGTGACCGCGTCGGGTTGCTCGCTGGGTGCGCTGGTGGCGGCGTACACCGCCGTGGCCAGCGATTACCTGACCGCGCTGGTGAGCGCCCATGTGCACTTTGCCCTGGCCGCCGAACTGGCTGAAGCCACAGCCAAAGGGCCCGGCTCGTTCGCCACGGCGTTTATCGACGGGCTGGATGCGGTGGATGCCGACCTGATCCGCGCCAAGGCCCGGTTTGAGGCCTCGCCGCTGTAAACACGACCTGTAGGAGCGCGGGTGGTAGGCCGGGGTTTAAAAGACAAAAAAAACCAGCCACCGAGCGCGC
>NZ_JASCPQ010000118.1:0-14558 GCF_029959305.1 Pseudomonas sp. PS01297 | reverse complement strand
GCCGCAGGCTGCGATAAGGGCCGCAGGACCTTCGCTTTTATTCAAAAGCGGGGTCGCTGCGCAACCCATCGCAGCCTGCGGCAGCGGCTACAGGGTTGCTTACCGTTTAACCGGCGTGCGCATGGTGACGAATTCTTCAGCCGCCGTCGGGTGGACGCCGATGGTTTCGTCAAAATGCTGTTTGGTTGCACCGGCTTTCAAGGCAATCGCCAATCCCTGCACGATCTCCCCCGCCTCCGGGCCTACCATGTGGCAGCCCAGCACTTTATCGGTGTCGGCATCGACCACCAGTTTCATCAACGTACGTTCCTGACACTCGGTCAGGGTCAGTTTCATTGGGCGGAAGCTGCTCTCGAATATCTGCACCGTGTGCCCGTCTTCGATGGCCTGTTCTTCGCTCAGCCCCACCGTACCGATGTTCGGCAAGCTGAACACCGCTGTCGGGATCATGCGGTAATCCACGGGGCGATACTGCTCAGGCTTGAACAGACGACGCGCAACCGCCATGCCTTCGGCAAGGGCCACTGGCGTGAGTTGCACACGGCCAATTACGTCACCAATCGCCAGAATCGACGGCTCGGTGCTTTGGTACAGATCATCGACTTGCACAAAGCCGCGCTTGTCGAGTTTGACCCCGGTATTTTCCAGCCCGAGGTTGTCGAGCATCGGGCGCCGCCCCGTCGCATAGAACACGCAATCGGCTTCCAGCTCACGGCCGTCTTTGAGGGTGGCCTTGAGGCTGCCATCTGCCTGTTTGTCGATGCGTGCAATGTCTGCGTTGAACTGCACGTCCATGCCGCGCTTGGTCAGCTCTTCATGCAGGTGTTTGCGCACAGCGCCGTCAAAGCCACGCAGGAACATGTCGCCGCGGTACAACAACGAGGTCTGGGCGCCCAGGCCGTGGAAGATCCCGGCGAACTCCACGGCGATGTAGCCGCCGCCCACCACCAGCACGCGCTTGGGCAGTTCTTTAAGGAAGAACGCTTCGTTGGAGCTGATTGCCAGCTCATGCCCCGGAATCTCCGGGATCTGCGGCCAGCCGCCCGTTGCGATCAGGATATGTTTGGCCGTATGACGCTGGCCATTGACTTCAACCTCGTTGGGCCCGGTCAGTTTGGCGTGGCCTTCCATCAGGGTGACGCCACTGTTGACCAGCAGGTTGCGGTAAATACCGTTGAGGCGGTGGATTTCGCGATCTTTGTTGGCGATCAGAGTCGCCCAGTCAAAATTCGCTTCACCCAGGCTCCAGCCAAAGCCGGAGGCTTGCTCGAAGTCTTCGGCGAAGTGCGCACCGTACACCAGCAGCTTTTTCGGCACGCAGCCCACGTTCACGCAGGTACCGCCCAGATAACGGCTTTCTGCTACCGCCACTTTGGCCCCAAAACCCGCAGCAAAGCGCGCAGCACGCACACCACCGGAACCCGCACCAATTACAAACAAATCAAATTCGTAGGCCATTTCTCTCTCCTAGGCAGGCCATCAGCATAATCGCTCCAGCGCGATTGACCAGCGCCGACGGTTAACGCGAGGCAAATAAACGACAAAGCCACCCGAAGGTGGCTTTGTCTTGCAACGTTCTACATGAAGGCTCTGTTAGTAAGCCTTGCCGGTTTTGTAGAAGTTTTCGAAGCAGAAGTTGGTTGCTTCGATGTAGCCTTCAGCACCACCGCAGTCGAAACGCTTGCCTTTGAATTTGTAGGCAATCACGCAACCGTTTTGCGCCTGTTTCATCAGGGCGTCGGTGATCTGGATCTCGCCACCTTTACCCGGCTCGGTCTGCTTGATCAGGTCGAAAATATCCGGAGTCAGGATGTAGCGGCCGATGATGGCCAGGTTCGATGGCGCATCTTCCGGTGCCGGTTTTTCAACCATGTTGCGCACGCGGTACAGGTCATCACCAATCAGGTCGCCAGCGATTACGCCGTACTTGTTGGTTTCTTGCGGGTCAACTTCCTGGATCGCAATGATGGTGCAACGGTACTGGTTGTACAGTTTGACCATCTGCGTCAGTACGCCGTCGCCTTCAAGGTTTACGCACAGGTCATCTGCCAGTACCACGGCAAACGGCTCGTCGCCGATCAGCGGGCGGCCAGTCAGAATGGCGTGGCCCAGGCCTTTCATTTCGGTTTGACGGGTGTACGAGAACGAACACTGGTCCAGCAGGCGACGGATGCCTACCAGGTATTTTTCTTTGTCAGTGCCCTTGATCTGGTTTTCCAGCTCATAGCTGATGTCGAAGTGGTCTTCCAGTGCGCGTTTGCCACGTCCTGTGACGATAGAAATTTCATTCAAGCCAGCGTCCAGTGCTTCTTCAACCCCGTACTGGATCAGTGGCTTGTTCACCACCGGCAGCATTTCTTTTGGCATGGCCTTGGTCGCTGGCAAAAAGCGAGTGCCGTAACCGGCTGCTGGGAACAAGCATTTCTTGATCATATGAGTCCTTAAAAGGGCTGTACGTTCGAATTTTGGCGCAGTCTAATCAGGCGGCATCGACGTTACAATGCCCCGAATAGCAAACTGATGCCAACCTAGATGAATTTTTAGCCAACAAGTTCATTAATTACTTATTTTTCAACTACTCATCGACTGAGTGAAGCGGTTAACACGTTGGCATCTGCTACAGGCAGATTGCGGCCAAACGCCATATCACGAGGCCAACGTCCTCGATTGGCGGTATTATTGCCGCCGTTTTCGATTCTTAAAGGTCTCAGCTTCGATGTCAGCCACAAAAAGCGTCAACGGTTACCTGATAAAAAATGTCAGTTCAAAAGAATGGTGGATGATCGCTCCATCAGGTGAACCCGTCGCGGGCCCATTCCCCTCGGAAAAAGCCGCGATCGAGGTTGCCGAAGTCTTCGAAGACCTCGCCGGGCCAGCGCCACGAGGCCGCAGCAAGGATTGAGCATAGACGCTTCTGCCGCCTGAGGGCGGCAGCCTTGTTTACTGGGTACCGACACCTATCAACACGCCATTAATGGTCTGCCCGTAAGCATTCACACCATCATTAGCGTGGTACTTAAGGCGGGTTTTCTCGACCGAGCCTTCAACCAGACGCGGATCCTGCGGCCGCTCATGGGTATTGATGTAGGCAGCCACATCCCACGCTTGTTCATCGCTCAAACTGTTGGCCTTGCCCAGTGGCATGTTGTGTTTGATAAATGAGGCGGCGGTGTTGATCCGGTGCATGCCGGCCCCCCAGTTGTAAGACTCCTTGCCCCACAGCGGCGGCATCACGTAATCAGCGTCAACCTTTTGTCCCTGGCCATTATCGCCATGACAAATCGCACACTGGTCCTTGTAGACCGCAGCGCCACGTGCCAGATCGTAGCCCCCGACGGGCTGGGCGACATCCGGGTAACCACGCCCCGGCAACTCGACACCCACCGGGGCTTTGGTCGATAACCAATAGGCATACACCGACAATGCGGTGATCTCACGACTGTCGGCCGCTGGGGGCGTGCCGCCATTCATGCTGAACTGAAAACAGCCCTGCAAGCGCTCGGCAAAGGTGTTGACCTTGTCGTTCTTCTTTCGATAGGCCGGGTACATCGGGTAAGCGCCCCATAGCGGCGCAGAGTTGGCCATGCGGCCCTGATCCAGGTGACAGTTGGTACAGTTCAAGCCATTACCCACGAACTGCGGAGCTTGACGCTTGGTATCGACAAACAGCGCATAACCGTCTTTAACCATTTTTCCGTAAGCGTTATCCGGCAGTTCGCTTTCCAGCGGCGGCTGGAAGTACTCCGGGCCGTGGCCACTCACCGGTGGGGTTTTGATCTGGCTCTGATCGTCCATGGCGATCGTCGTGGCCAGGGCGACAGGGCTTAACAGCATCGACAGCGCGCAAGCAGGCATCATGCGTTTCATGGCGTGACCTCCTTGTGGCCTACGGTTGAGAAATACTCGGCCACTGCTTTGACTTCTTCCTCACTCATTGCCTTGGCGATATGGCCCATCAAGTCGTTGGGGTCATTATGGCGCGAGCCATCGCGCCAGGCATTCAACTGCGCCACCAGGTACATCGCAGGCTGATTGGCCAGTGGCGGGAAAGCACTGCCCACCCCTGCCCCGCCCGGCCCATGACAACTCACGCACTCAGGGATTTGCCTCTCCCAGGCGCCACGTAATGCCAGTGTTTCCCCCACACCTTCAGGCATGCTGCTGCGGTTGATCGGCGGGACCGGCGGCGCCGGCATCGCAGCAATAGCCTGGGTGACCGAAGCAATTTCTTCGTCAGTCAAGGCCTTGGCCAGCGGCTGCATCACGGGACTGACCCGTTTGCCAGTTTGGAAGTCGTGCAGCTGTTTGCTCAGGTAGTCAGCAGAAATACCGGCTAATCGCGGAAAACCTGCAGGTGCCAGCCCCATTCCATCTGCGCCGTGGCAAGCCACACACGCCAGGGCGCCGGGCTGTGCCCCGCCCTGCAGATAAATGTTGGCAGAGGTTTGCGCCTGTACGCTGTTGAGCGTGAGCAGCACCATGGCGCCCAACAGCGTTCGGTTAAGTGGAATCATGACCAACTCCATTATTGTTATAAGTTTAGGCCTAAAAAATATAAGCCTTATGGAGCGTAGGGGAATTCCTACGTAGTCACAACCAACGGATAAAGGAACCCGGCAAACAGGCATAAAAAAACCTGACGCTGCCTTGAGCCGCTGTCAGGTTTTACGGGGAACGCGGGCCGATCAGGTGCCTGCGTTATTCTCCAGAAATACAATGCGTGGCTGATTGACGGATGTCCCCCGGGCGAACCGGCACATTGGACATGCTTTCATATAGCTTGATGCTGCTGCCGCCTGAACGCTCTTCGATATCAATGACCGCCGTTGGATTGGAGGTCAGCTTTTGCGGCACGATAACCCTCAGCCCATCTTTGTGCGGCTCGATCTGTGGGTCGTTTCGAGTTTTGGACAACTGTTGCACCAGGCATTGGGCATAGGCATCCGGTTTTTTGCCTGAAATAACATTCAGAGTAGGAATCGTGTGCTCGATATCCGTCACTGAAGCACAGCCACCCAACGCCAGCATCGCCACCAAAACGCCCCACTTCATACAATTCCTCCGTTAAAGACCCTAAGACAGTAAATCTTTAACTTTGCTCCCTGATGTCAGGGAATAAGTTTTCAACAGTGGCCAATTATCTGCCTTTTACGTCAGACTCGCCTGAACCACGGCATAATAAGCGCCTTTAGACCCAAGCTTGGACTAAAGCACGTGCTATCGTGCTGATTTTTTTGGCAAAAGCCCCCTTTTTGGAGCCCACATGAAGTTCATTCACCAGCGCGAGCACCTTAACGAAGACGACATTGTCGTTATCGAGTGCTCCCAGCCCTGCAACATCCGCCTGATGAGCGATGCACACTTTCGCAGCTTCAAGAATGGCGGGCGCCACTCTTATCACGGCGGCGCTTTCAAAGATTTCCCGGCTCGCATCACCGCGCCAAGCACCGGTTTCTGGAACATTACCATCGATACGGTGACTACCCGTGCAATCAGCGTGACCCGCAAGCCTTCGTTCAAGCCTACGATCAAGATCGTGCGTCGCTCGACCTCCAAGCTGCGCTAAGCCTGACACCTCTTTAATAGACAGGAAATATTGTGGACACCGTCAAATACGTCATCAAGTACAAGCTCAACGGCCAAAACCGCTATGAATTTGCCCAGCTCAAAACCGGCAGCGAAGAGGAAGAAGAAGCACGTGAAGCGCTGGACAAGCTCCACGGTGATTCCGAGGTAATTACCGACATCAAGGTCAGCAAGGCGCTCTAAGCCCGATGACGCTCGACCTGTTTGGCGAAGAAGACCTGCAGCAGCCCGCCCGGATCGAACGCATCGGTGCGCAGGCGTTTGTGCTTCGCGGGTTCGCCCTGCCGTGGGTCGAGGCACTGTTAAGCGCTCTTGAGGCCGTGTTGCAGCAATCGCCCTTCAGGCACATGCAAACCCCCGGCGGTTTTACCATGTCGGCCCGTTTAAGCAGTTGCGGTGATTTAGGCTGGACCTCGGACGGCGATGGCTACCGCTACAGCCCTATTGACCCCGTCAGCGCGACAGCCTGGCCGCAGATGCCAGAGGCCTTTTTCGACATCGCCGCTGGCGCTGCGAGCGCGGCTGGTTTTGCAGGTTTTGTACCTGATGCAGGGCTGATTAATACCTATAGTCCCGGCGCAAAAATGTCCCTGCATCAGGACAAGAACGAACGTTCTTACGATACCCCTATCGTCTCGATTTCTCTGGGCCTGCCTGCGGTCTTCCAATTTGGCGGTTTTCAGCGCAGTGACCCAGCGCAACGGATCTCTCTGTTTCATGGCGATGTGGTGGTGTGGGGCGGCGTTGATCGCTTGCGTTTCCATGGTGTACTGCCGATAAAACCGGGCAACCATCCAAGGGTGGGCGAGCAGCGCATCAACATCACCCTGCGCAAGGCAGGCTGAGGCATAGCACAGGGCTATATATTTTTTTATATACCGTCTATCTTCCTCTAGCCCGCCCAAAACCAACCCAACAATCCGGGCAGCTCACGCTTCTAAAGGAATGGAGTTACGCCATGAATCTTCGCGCTCGACACTATGCCCCCTCCGCGCTTGCCGCACTGATTGGATGTTTCGCGTTTACTTCAGCGCAGGCCGATGACGTTCAGGTAGCCGTCGCGGCCAACTTCACCGCGCCGATTCAGGCCATCGCCAAAGACTTTGAAAAAGACACCGGGCACAAAGTGATCGCTGCTTATGGCGCCACAGGCCAGTTCTACACCCAGATCAAAAATGGCGCCCCGTTTGAAGTCTTCCTGGCAGCCGACGACAGCACGCCAGAAAAACTCGAAAAAGAAGGCGATATAGTCCCGGGCTCACGCTTCACCTACGCCATCGGCACGCTGGCGCTGTGGTCAGCCAAAGACGGCTACATCAACGGCACTGACGAAGTGCTGAAGCAAAACCAGTTCAAACACCTGTCTATCGCCAACCCTAAAGCCGCCCCTTACGGCCTTGCGGCTACGCAAGTGCTGGAAAAACTGGGGCTGACTGACGCGGTAAAAGGCAAGATTGTTGAAGGTCAGAACATCACCCAGGCCTATCAATTCGTCTCGACGGGCAATGCCGAGCTGGGTTTTGTCGCCCTGTCGCAGATCTATAAAGATGGCAAAGTCAGTGAAGGTTCCGCCTGGCTGGTGCCAGAAGCCTTGCACGATCCGATCAAACAGGACGCGGTGATCCTGAAAAAGGGTGAGAACAATCCCGCGGCCAAAGCCCTGGCTGAATACCTGAAAGGCCCTAAAGCGGCAGCCATTATCAAATCCTACGGTTATCAGCTGTAAATGCCGCTCTCGAGTGCTGACTTTGCGGCCATCTGGCTGACCCTGAAGCTGGCGTCACTGACCACGATCATTCTGCTGCTGGTCGGCACTCCGATCGCCCTGTGGCTCGCGCATACCCGATCACGGCTGCGCGGCCCGATTGGCGCTATCGTGGCCTTGCCGCTGGTGCTGCCGCCCACCGTCATCGGTTTTTATCTGTTACTGGCGATGGGCCCGCACGGCTATGTCGGGCAGCTCACCCAGGCCATGGGGCTGGGAACGCTGACCTTCAGTTTTGCCGGGCTGGTGATCGGCTCAGTGATTTATTCAATGCCCTTTGTCGTTCAGCCTTTGCAGAACGCGTTCACCGCCATCGGTCCCAGACCTCTGGAAGTTGCCGCCACGTTGCGGGCCAATCCTTGGGATTGTTTTTTCACCGTGGTGCTACCGCTCGCGCGCCCCGGTTTTATCACTGCAGCGATTCTGGGCTTTGCCCACACGGTCGGTGAGTTTGGCGTGGTGCTAATGATTGGCGGCAATATCCCGGAAAAAACCCGCGTGGTTTCCGTGCAAATCTACGACCACGTTGAAGCACTGGAATATGCCCAGGCGCACTGGCTGGCTGGCGCCATGGTGGTGTTTTCATTTCTGGTGCTGTTGGCGCTGTACTCAAGCCGCAAATCTCAAAGCACCTGGAGTTGAACATGAGTTCGCACATCACTGTTCGGCTGCAGCTCAGCTATTCCGGTTTTTCGCTGGACCTGGACGTGCAATTGCCCGGTAAAGGGGTGACGGCTTTGTTTGGTCACTCGGGGTCTGGCAAAACCACCTGCCTGCGCTGTATCGCGGGTCTGGAGCGGGCTGAACACGCCTTCGTGCAGATCAATGACGAAGTCTGGCAAGACAGCCACAACAAGCTGTTTGTCCCGGTTCATAAGCGTTCATTGGGGTATATCTTTCAAGAGGCCAGCCTGTTCCCGCACCTCTCGGTGCGCGCCAACCTAGAATTCGGCCTGCGCCGTATCCCGCGCCAGGCACAGCGAGTAGAACTGGCCCATGCGGCCGACCTGCTAGGCATCACTCATCTGCTGGATCGTGCGCCCAATCACTTGTCGGGTGGCGAGCGTCAACGGGTCGGTATTGCCCGCGCCCTGTTGACCAGTCCCAAACTGTTGCTGATGGACGAGCCACTCGCCGCACTCGACAGCCAGCGCAAGGCCGAGATCCTGCCCTACCTTGAGCGCCTACATGCCGAACTGGATATACCGGTGCTGTATGTGAGCCACTCGCAGGACGAAGTCGCGCGTCTGGCTGACCACATTGTGCTTCTGAGCGAAGGCAAAGCTCTGGCCAGCGGGCCTATCGGTGAGATTCTGGCCAGGCTTGATCTACCGCTGTCTCAAGGTGATGACGCAGGCGTGGTGGTCGAAGGAACGGTGTGTGCTTACGATGCGCAGTATCAATTGCTGACCCTGCAACTGCCAAACAGTACTCAATGCTTGCGCGTTACCCATGCGCCACTGGGGGTAGGTCAGGCCTTACGGGTAAAGGTGCAAGCCCGCGACATCAGCCTGAGCCTCAATCGCAGTGAACACAGCAGTATCCTCAATAGCCTGCAAGCCACTGTCATCAGCGAAACAGCGGCAGACAATCAAGCCCATGTGCTGGTGCGTGCGGACATCGACGGCAGCGCCCTGCTGGCCCGTATTACCCGCTATTCACGTGACAAGCTTGACCTGCAGCCAGGGCAAAACATCTGGCTGCAGATCAAATCTGTTGCGGTTTTAGCTTGACTGCTTAAGCTCTTCACGGCGGCGGACATTGAAGTAACGCACCGTAGTAATACCCGAGCCCAACAAACCACCGAGGAATAAGCCCAGCAAAATAGTCAGGGCTTTTTTCGGTTTGAGTGCGCTGACAGGCGTCTGAGCCTTACGGTCGATACTGACCAGACCCAAGGTGCTCATGTCGGTATTCAAGTTGCCGAGGCGGACGATCTCTGCACGCAAAGGCTCGATATTTTTAAGGTAAACATCTTCATTGGCGCGCTTGCCGAGTAGTTCAACCTCGCGATTGACCTCCAGCAATTTCAGCTGTTTATCGATCTCCAGAACCCTTCGATCTGTAAAGTCATCGGAAGTCCGCTTGAGCAACACCGCGCGCTCAGCTTGCAGGGCTTGAGTACCCAAAAAGTACAGCGGCGTATCCTGGGAGGTGATGTCCGTGCGGATCACCCGTGACCCGCCGGTAGCACTCTCGCCCATGGCATAAGGTGTGGTCGGCCGGGAAATGCCCAACGTAGTGGCAATGCTAATGGCTTCATTTAGCTGATCAATACGCGCTTCACGCATAGCCTTGAGTTGCAGGCGCAGGGCCTGCAATTCGTCCTTCAGAGTAGCGCGCTTTAACTCATCGTCTTCTTCAAGCGTTGCAATCTTGGCTTCTTTGTCTGACTGGTAGCCCAATCGCGCGGCACTGATCTTTTCTCTCAGCTCTTTCTGACGGTTATTAATAATAGTCTTGAGATCAGAAGTGATTTGCGCACGCTGAATATCGATTGCGTAGGCAACAAACCCATTGATGATATCGACGCCCAGGACCGACTTGGGATAGGTCAGCTCAAGCTTGATGGACGGGCTCAAGGCATCAGCGTTTTTAACGCCGACTTGAGTCAGGTTGATCGAGTCCCGGTTAAACACCTCAAAACTTTGTTCAAGCGTCATGCCGTCTTTTTCAAGCGGCTTGAACAAATCCTTGTGGCTGCGGAAGAAGCTCAGGCGCGTTTCATAGGAATCCAGTGCCGCACCGACTTTCAACAGCGCTTCATTCGGTGGGAGCTTGTAGACCTCTGAACGGTTCAAGGCATCCAGTTCATTAATCTCGGCTGGGCGCAACACAGTGCTTGCCTGATAAATCGGCTGCACCACCAAGACGTAACCCAGTGCAATGGCGCCAGCGATTGCTGAAGTAGTCGCAATAAACTTCTTTTGCTGCCAAAAAAAAGAGAACAGGTCGACCAGGTCAATTTCGGAGCTGGAGGCTTTAGGCCGCGGATGTTCGGTGTTTTTCAAAAATAGGCGCCTTGTGAGTAGTACATCTAGGTCCGCTGGCCTCTTCGAACGAGGCATGAAAGAGCTGACCAAAACAGGGTAAACGTCTGACAGATACTTGTACGAAAAGATCCCAATCCATAAGAATCAAGCACATACGATGACAAAATCAAGTAACTCGAAACCACGGACTGCGTACTTTTAGTAGCGATGGCTCATAGCTTTTTGTTTTATAAGCAATTTTTTACGTCAAAAAAAAGAATATTCCTACAGTACACAACGATTTGTCATCTAAAACCTGTGAACACACCAACACGGTATCTTTCAGCGCTCTGTGTAATGATTGCCATCACCAAAAAGCACGCCTACGTGTGGGGTTACAAGAAGCATGGATATTTTTCAGGCGATGCGAGTGTTCGTTCGCGTAGTCGAGACAGGCAGTTTTACCGCAGCGGCTCAGGCGCTGGGCTATTCAACCGCGCAAACCTCTCGTTTGCTGTCTGAACTGGAATCTTCACTACAAGCACGTTTGTTGCAGCGCAGCACCCGTCGCCTGGCCCTGACCGAAGTCGGCATGCGCTATCTGGAACGTTGTCGGCTGATTCTCGGAGAAATTGAAGACGCCAATGCTGAAGCCGGAGGGGCGCACCTGATACCTCGTGGCCATTTGCGCGTGCAATCCACCACGGGCATCGGGATTCAGTTGCTGGCCCCCTTGGTCGCCAGGTACGCCGAGCTGTACCCGCAGGTGAATGTCGACTTGACCCTGTCGCAACGCCAGCCCGATCTGTTTGAGGAAGGCCACGACGTGGTCATTACCTTGTCAGCTCAGTTGCCCGATTCCGAGTTGGTGGGCCAGGAGTTGGGGCGCATTTACAGCGTGCTCAGTGCAGCCCCTTCCTACCTGGAAAAACAGGGTATCCCGCAAACCCCGGAACAACTGAGCGAGCATCGCTGCCTGCACCTTGTCGACCCTTTGTTCACCGACAGCTGGACGTTCCGTGATGAACAGGGTGAGCGTTCGATTCGTCCGGGTGAAGTGTTTCGGGTCAACGTGGCCGAGGCCATGGCCAAAGCTGCCGAAGCGGGGCTGGGTGTCTGTCTGATGCCGGACTACGTGAGCGTGGCGTCCTACCTCAGCGGCTCATTGGTCCGCCTGCTGCCGCATTACCGCCTGCATGAAAAAAGCATCTATGCGCTCTACCCTTCGCGCCGCTTTCTGGATGCGAAAGTTAAAACGTGGGTCGAGTTCTTGAAAAAAGAAATCCCGAAGATGCTGCAAGAACACCAGGCCATCGTCGATGACCCGGCGCATTGGGCTTGAGCCCCCTTCACATTAACGCCGGAAACACCGCTGCGCAGGCTCGTCAGGGATTTACGGTTATCCACGTTGCTGACTGGCCGCCAGCAAGTTTTTTTCAAAGTAGACGCGGTCAAAACCAGCTTCTGAGCGACGTCCGACTTCTACGTACCCTAGCCGCGGGTAGATTGCCAAATTGGCGGTCATTTTGGCATTGGTATACAGGCTCACGCTGCCAAGCCCTTGGCTTAACGCCGTCGCTTCGCAAAATTGCACCAGCGCCTTGCCGATCCCCTTACCCTGCCCCGCTGTTGAAACCGCAACGTTTTCAAGAAACATGTGCTGATCAACGGAAAAGAACACTATGAATCCTTGAAAATCGCCTTGTCCATTCACGCAAACATGCACCTGCCTCTCTGCAATCTGCGCGGCAAAATCAGCCAACATCGGCGCAGGTTTGCGTCCTATGTTAGCCACATATTGCGAATAGGCCTGTTCGGCACAGGCGCGAATTGCAGCTTCGTCGCTGGCAAGCGCTGGTCGGATGAGTTGGGGTGGGGTCATGGCAAATCCTTCAAATTGATTAAACCAAATCAGTTAAAAGCACCCACGTTACCTGTGCCGAGTGTCTTTCATACAATGCGATAAGCACAACGCCTTGCCCCCAGCTGGATGTGCTCCACGCGCTCAACTTTCGCCTGTAGCACCTGCTCGAACACCTGCAATTCTGCCCGGCAAAACCCTTGGCATGCGGTGGCGGCCGCGCAGATCGGGCAGTGGTTTTCAACCAATATCAGGGCGCCATCCGGTTGCTCGCTACATTGGGCCATGTAGCCTTCGCGGCTGCGTAACTGTGCCAGGCGCTCTACCCGCGCTTTAAGGCCCACCACACCTTGCATTTCGCGCTCATACAGCGCCTGCGTCTGACGCTCACGGACATCGATCAAACGCTCAATCGCGTCTTCACCAAAGGTTTCGCGCACGGTCTGCAACAGCTGCACCGTCAGTTCTGAATGCGTATCCGGAAAACGCGCATGCCCCGCTGCGGTCAAGTGCCAGACCTGCGTCGGGCGCCCGACACCGCGCACCTCTGCCTTGGCCTCTGCCAAACCGCTGGCCGCCAGCTTGACCAATTGTTGTCGTGCCGCCTCCCCGGTGGTGCCCAAATACTCGCCCGCATCACTGGCCAGTTGTGGCCCGCGTGTTTTGAGCAGATGTAAAAGGCGATCCGCCGGAGATGACGACGCCGAATATTCCAAGTCATTTCTTGACAAAATAAAGAGCCCCACAGCAATATTCAAAGCAATTGCTTGGCAAATTAACCCAACCCTACGTTTCATGCAATTCGCCGAGCGTTCACAGGCAGTCGCCGTACAAGGAAACATCCATGCAAGCCCAAGACAGCAGTTGGGGAGAATTACTCCTCGGCAAGAACGCCACCCGCTCCATCGCCCTCTCGGGTGGCATTGCGCTCTATGCCACCAACACTTATATCGCCACGACGATTTTGCCCTCGGTGGTCGCCGAAATCGGCGGGTTGGAACTCTATGCCTGGAGCACCACGCTGTACGTGGTGGCGTCTATCCTGGGCTCTGCACTGACGTCCAAATTGCTCCAGCACACCGGCCCACGCCTGGCCTATACCATCGCCACCTTGGTGTTTATGGTCGGCGTGCTGATCTGCGCATTGGCGCCGAGCATGCCGGTGATGCTCGCGGGGCGCTTGATTCAAGGACTGGGCGGTGGCGTGCTGCTGGCCTTGTGTTACTCGATGATTCAACTGGTGTTTGAAGAGCGTCTGTGGCCGCGGGCCATGGCACTGGTGTCGGGTATGTGGGGTGTCGCGACCTTGGTCGGGCCTGCGGTGGGGGGTGTATTTGCCGAAATGGATGCCTGGCGCATGGCCTTTGGCGTGATGGTTCCGGTGAGTCTTGCCTATATCGCCTTGACTCACCGCGCCTTGCCGCCCCGCGACAGTGAAGCCGTTGCGTCTACGCGCCTGCCGGTTGTGCAACTGGTGCTGCTGGCCGCTGCCGTGCTGGCGGTGTGTGCAGGCAGTGTCTCGTCGCTGCCAAGCTGGAACGTGCTGGGTATCGCCGTCTGCGCGGTACTGGTATTCATGCTGATCCGTTACGAATCCAGCGCCTCGGTACGCCTGCTGCCCAAAGACGCGTTCAGGTTCAGTACCCCGCTTTGCGCGCTTTACGCGACCACTTGCCTGCTGGTGATCGGGATGAGCAGCGAGATTTTCATGCCGTATTTTCTGCAGCACTTGCATGGTCAGTCGCCGTTGGCTGCCGGCTACATGACAGCGTTGATGGCGGCGGGCTGGACCGTCTCGGAAATCCTCAGCTCCGGCTGGACAGGTAGAGGCCCACAGCGCGCCATCCTTGCGGGGCCACTGTTTATCGTGATTGGCTTGGTAATGCTGGCAATCACCACGCCCATGGGGAGCCTCGGTGAATGGATGCAACTGGCGCCAATCTGCTTCGGGCTGTTCCTGGTGGGTTTTGGTATCGGCCTGGGCTGGCCGCACCTGCTGACGCGTATCTTGCAGGTGGCGTCGGAACAAGATAAAGACACCGCTGCTGCCTCGATCACCACATTGCAATTGTTCGCCATGGCTATGGGCGCAGCATTGGCCGGAGTGATTTCCAACGTGGCTGGCATCAACGACGCGACGGGCAATACCGGCATCGCCAATGCGGCACTGTGGTTGTTCGGACTGTTTACCGTGGCCCCGGTGTTGGCGCTGGTTATGGCGCGGCGGGCTGTGCGCAGTTAACGGATGCTCAAAAAAACGTTCAGATCGGCAGGAGGACCCGCACGGGTAGCATTGTTGTGGGAGCGGGCTTGCTCGCGATGTGGCCGACAAGGTGTAACTGATACACCGAATTGCCTGCATCGCGAGCAAGCC
>NZ_JASCPQ010000117.1:0-14674 GCF_029959305.1 Pseudomonas sp. PS01297 | reverse complement strand
GCCGCAGGCTGCGATCTTTTGATTTTTTTAAAAGATCGCAGCCTGCGGCAGCTCCTACTGAGGGGCAGATCATGCAGCGATCTACGCATGTCGAAAGCCAGTTTAATTCCCTTCTTGCGTAGTCCAGTTTGATATGTAACGACCTAGACAAGGCAACGGACTACACACCAAGCGGACACAACCGACATACACCCGCACTGATAAATCCTCTTACTAAAGACCCGCAAACCAGCGGGTCATAACAAAAAAAAGATGTGTCAGCCATGAACGAAGCGGTCAGTGCAGTGCGCGTTGCGGTTGTGCAATTCGATCCGCAGGTGGGCATTCAACATAGCCAGGCCAATCTGGAGCACAGCCTTGAATTGGCCCGCGAGGCGGCCATTAACGGGGCAAATTTTATTGTGCTGCCGGAGTTGGCCAATACCGGGTATTTGTTCGGCACTCGCCAGGAAGCCTTCCTGCATGCCGAGTTGATTCCCGAGGGTCCGAGCATGCAGGCCTGGCTCGATTTTGCCCGAAAGCATCAGGTGTATCTGGCCGCAGGGCTGGCGGAGCGAGACGGTGTGCAGTTGTTTGACAGCGCGGTGCTGGTGGGCCCTGGCGGATTTATTGGCAAGTACCGCAAGGCCCATTTATGGAACCGCGAGAAGCTCTGGTTTACTCCCGGCAATCTGGGTTTTCCGGTGTTTGACACACCCATTGGCCGCATCGGCCTGCTGATTTGCTGGGACATCTGGTTTCCCGAAGTACCGCGCCTGTTGAGCCTGCAAGGCGCTGACATTATCTGCAGTTTGAACAACTGGATCTGGACGCCACCGCCTCTGTTCGATGACAGCGGAAAATGTATGGCCTCGTACCTGACGATGACCGCTGCTCACGCCAACAACGTGTTTATTGCCGCCGCCAATCGCATCGGTGAGGAACAAGGCGAGCGCTATCTGGGCTGCTCGCTGATTACCGGGACCAATGGCTGGCCCATCGGCAAGGTGGCCTCAGCGGATGAGCAGACCATTCTCTATGCCGATATTGATCTGACCAGCGCACGCAGCGCGCCGATCTGGAACAGTTTGAACGACCTGCATCGCGACCGGCGCATCGATGTGTATGACCCCATGCTCGGTTATACCGACCACCCTCTCCTTCCACGCTGATGAGGACGCCATCATGTCGTCTTTATCACCAAGAGCGTCTTCCACTGCGTCAGTGCGTTATCTGGTTTTGCTTGTAGCCAGCGCGCTGCTAATCATTACTTTGATCGGCGGCTTATCGTGGTTCTACTCAGCATCGGCAACCGGTTACTGGCCCGGATATGCCGACATGATGGGCGACTGGTCTTCGCCACTGGCCTGGCTGCGCTGGGTGATCGGCGATATCAGCGAGGTCGCTTTTTACAAGCACGAGTTCGCCTCGTTGGAGTTATTGCTTGGGGGCGCCCTGGGGTAGTGGGCCAGTCGTGCTGGGCGTGATTATTTGGCGCAGCCAATGGCAGAAACTCGGCTGGTACCCCACGTATGTGCCGCTGGTGTCAGTGGTTCCGGCGGCGGTGTTGACCTACGGCGCCAGCGCGAGGGTGATGATCGCCAGCGCTGTGTTGGGGGCTCTGGTCGCCCCGCCTTTGGCCAACACCATTGCCCGGCGGTTGCCCCAGTACATGCACCCTTACATTGGCAATGTGTTGTCGATGGCGATCAGCACGCTGCTGATTGTGCCGGTGATTGGTTATTTCATTCCGTAGGAGAGGCCGCGATCTTTTAGATCAAGAGCCAGATCCAGATCAACTGATCGCGAGCAAGCTCGCTCCTACAGAGTGAGCTGCCCCCCTCTGCGCCCATCCGGGCGCCTCCCTATATAACTAAAAGATATTTCATATTCGATACATATATTGGATTGTTCCTAGGGAAATGCTTTTAATCGCGGCCCCAACGTCTTGTGTTTGCTGATGTTTCAGCGACTTCTGTTTCGGTGCTTTTTATGAACGCGTCTGCCGCTGTGGCACCTGATCCGCTGATTCGTGTGCGCGGTTTGAGTAAATCGTTCGGGGCCAACCGTGCCCTGGATCGTGTGGACTTGCAGATTTACCCCGCCGAAGTCGTGGCGTTGTTGGGTGCCAATGGCGCGGGCAAATCGACGCTGGTGAAAATCCTCGCTGGCAGCCAGTCCCATGATGCGGGCGAGCTGTTGGTTGACGGGCAGTTGCAGCGTTTCAATTCGCCGCTGGCGGCGCGTGAGGTCGGGATTGTGGCGGTGCATCAGCACGTCAATGACGCGATTGCGCCGGGTTTGAGCGTGGCGGAAAACCTGCTGCTGGATGAGTTATGCCAGCCCCGTGCCGGGTTCTGGCTGGGGCGCAAACGCGTGTTGCAACGTGCCTCGGTAATCGCTGCCGGGCTGGGGCTGGATCTGCCACTGGAGCAGCCGATTGAGCACCTCGGCCAGGCAGAACGCCAACTGGTGGTGTTGGCCCGCGCTTTTGCCTTGCAGCCCCGTTTGTTAATTCTGGATGAGCCGACCGCTGCCCTTTCGGATACCGAAGCGCAACGTTTATTTGCCCTGGTCGATACCTTGCGCGAGCGCGGGGTGGCGATTGTTTATATCTCCCATCGCTTGTCCGATTTGCAGCGTCTGGCGGATCGCGCCGTGGTGTTGCGTGACGGCAGGCTGGCCGGTGAATTTGCTGCCGATCAACTCACCGAAGCGGTGTACGCCATGCTCGGTGAAGCGCCGGACACCCGGCCTTTTGAGCCACGTGCGGGGGGCCGCGAGGTGTTGAGTTTGCGTGCAGCGAAGGTTACGGCGAACTCCGCTGAGTTTGATTTGAACCTGCACGAAGGTCAGGTGGTGGCGCTCACCGGTTTGTTGGGCGCGGGCAAAAGTGAAATTGCCGAGGTGCTGTTCGGCTTGCGTCGCCCGGCTGCCGGAACGCTGCACGTGGAGGGTGTTGACGGGCTGTTCAATTCACCAGAACACGCAGTTAAAGCCGGGGTGTTTTACGCCGCCGAAGACCGCGCCAGCCATTCGTTGATTCCTGGCTTTTCGTTGCGCAAAACCCTGACCCTGCCCTTTTTGCAGCGTTTCACCCGCTACGGATTTATCAACACCCGGCTGGAGGCGCAGGCGGTACAAGACGCCGTGACCGCGCTGGGTGTGAAGACCGCCGGGATCGAATTGCCCATGGAGACGCTGTCTGGCGGCAACCAGCAGAAAGTCGTGCTGGGCCGCTGGCTGCTGGGCAACGGCCGTGTGTTGATGCTCGATGAGCCGTTCCAGGGCGTTGATGTGCGCGCCCGTCGCGAGATAGGCCATTTGCTGCGTAACAGCTGCGAAGGACGGGCCACGTTGGTGATTTGCACTGACGTGGACGAGGCCCTGGAGATCGCCGACAGAATTTTGGTGGTGCGTGATTTTGCCGTGGTCGCTGACTACGCCCGAGCCGGGCTGAACCGCGCCACGCTGGTGGCGCAGTTGGTGGGCAGTGACGCTCCATCCTCTTCCCCTTGCTCTTCCCCTTGCTCTTCCCCTTGCTCTTCCCCTTGCTCTTCCCCTTTAAACCGTACCGCAACGCCCGGGAGTAGTGCGCGTGGCTGATTTGATTTCCTCTTTGCCGGGCAGTGCCCCCAAGCCCAAGCGCGTGCTGGATGCGTTGATCCGTTATGGCCTGCTGCTGGTGCTGGCCGCCGTGGTGGTGTTTTTCAGCATTGCCGAACCGGCCTTTTTGCGGGTCAACAACCTGTTCATCATTTTGCAGTCGGTGTCCATCGTCGCCTTGCTGGCCCTTGGCGTGACCTTGACCATGGCCGTGGGCGGCCTCGATTTGTCCATCGGCGCGGTGGCGGCGATGAGCCTGATGATCGCCAGCTACGTGATGGTGGTGCTGGGCTGGGGCGCCGTGCCTGCGGTGTTGATCAGCCTGGCGGGCGGGGCTTTGGTCGGTCTTTTTAACGGCTGGCTGATCGTCAAAATGCGCGTGCCGGACATTCTCGCCACCTTGGGCAGCATGTTTTTGGTGATCGGTGTGCAACTGATTCCCACCGGCGGGCGCTCGATTGCGGTGGGCATGACGCTGCCCAACGGCGAAGAAACCGAAGGCGTGTTCAGCGCGGCATTTCTGGCGCTGGGCCGGGGGCGGTTATGGGACACGGTGCCGGTGCCGGTGCTGGTAACCGCTGTCGCAGCGCTGGCCGTGTGGCTGTTTCTGGAGCGGGCGCGCATCGGCCGGTTGTTTTATGCCATCGGCGGCAACGAGCAAGCGGCGCACCTGGCGGGCGCTCCGGTGCATCGCTACAAACTGCTGGCGTACGTGCTGTCTTCCCTGCTGGCGTCAGTGGGCGGTTTGCTGTTGGCGGCGCGGTTGGGGCGCGGCGATGTCAGCTCCGGCAACGGGCTGGTGCTGGATGCACTGGGCGCGGCGCTGATTGGTTTTGCCGTGCTGGGCGCGAAGAAACCCAACGCGTTTGGCACGTTGATAGGCGCATTACTGGTGGCCACCTTACTCAATGGATTGACGATGCTCAACGCACCCTATTACGCCCAGGATTTCGTCAAAGGACTGGTGTTGGTGCTGGCGCTGATTTTCACCTTTGGTGTCGGACAGCGCGCGCGCTGATCTGGACGCCCTTACTTGCAAGGATCACCTATGTACACATCCATCAAAAGCGCCATTCGCCATGCTCTGGCCGGTGCGCTGCTGTCAGGCGCGGCTTTGGGCGTGCAGGCAGCCGGCTTGCCGGGCGCCCCCGCGCCCTTCGACAAAGGCAATGTGCAGATTGCCATGGTCGGTTATCTGTTTTCCGGCGACTTCCCCGAGGCGTATCTGCAAGGCGTCGAGAAACAGACCAAAGCCCTGGGTGCGACGCTGCGGATTTTCGATGCGCGGCAACAGGCGGCCAGTCAGCGCGAGATGATCGAGCAGGCGATTGATCTGGGGGTCGACGGCATCATCGTGCAACTGGGCCTGGCCGAAACCCTCAAGGACTCGATCGATAAAGCCGTGGCCAAGGGCATCAAGGTAGTGACCTTTGACGTCGACCTGAACAACCCGAAAGTGACTCAGATCGAGCAGGACCACCACGCCCTGGCGCGTCTGGCGCTGGAGCAGGCAGTCAAAGACAACGGCACGAAGTTCGATGCTGGGTATGTGTACATCAGCGGCTTTACCCCGATGGAGTTGCGCAACGAGATCTGGACCCAGGTCAAGGCGGCGAATCCGGGCATTGTCGAGAAGGCTCGTTTTGGCACGCTTAACCCGCCAATTGCCAACTCGGTCGCCGACCAGGCCAGTGCCGTGTTGCGCGCCAACCCGGGCATCAGCGTGATTTTTGCGCCGTTTGATGAGTTCGCCAAAGGCGCAAAAATTGCCGTTGATGAGGCGGGCCTGAGCTCCAAGGTGAAAATCTACAGCGCCGACATTTCCACGGCCGACATCCAGATCATGAAAGAACCTGACAGCGCCTGGGTGGCGACCGCTGCGGTCAACCCGCAAGTGGCCGGGGCAATCAGTGTTCGCAGCCTGGCAATGCTGATTGCCGGCGAGAATCCAGGGCAAAAAGTATTGGTCCCGCCAACGCTGATTACCCGTCAGCAGTTGCTGGACCTTGATGTGAAGAACGTTCGCGATCTGGCGCAGAAACTACCTGCGTTTGGGGACACATCAGGGATTGCCACGGCGTCCTGGATACCGCTGGCCAAGTAACACGCTTCGCACTCAACCAACACTCAACAACAACGACAGAGCAGTACTGCCTCGACGCTAATGCCGAAAACGCAAGTTCTCGGCAACGGGCGAGTATTAGCTGCAGTTCAGGAGTTGCATATGCATAACCGTTCACTTTCTTTACTGGCTGCAGTGATCTCAACCTTTACTTTGCTGCCCGCCTACGCCGACGATCCGGCACCCGGCGCCGACAGCAGCGAGCGTCTGGACACGGTGCTGGTCACCGGTACACGGGGCAAGGCCCGCACTGTGCTGGATTCACCGGTCCCGGTGGATGTGCTGACCGCTGCCGATCTCAAGTCGGCCGGTGCCAACAGCGGCGAGCTGGGCCAGGCATTACAGACCTTGCTGCCCTCGTTCAACTTCCCGCGCCAGTCCAACTCCGGCGGCGCTGACCACGTGCGGGCCGCGCAATTGCGTGGCATGAGCCCGGATCAGGTGCTGGTGCTGGTCAATGGCAAGCGTCGGCACACTTCGGCGGTGGTTAACGACTCGTCGAAGATCGGTCGCGGTACGGCGCCGGTGGACTTCAACTCGATCCCGATCAGCGCCATCAAACGCATTGAAGTGCTGCGCGATGGCGCGGGCGCCCAATACGGTTCCGACGCGATTGCCGGGGTGATCAACATCATTCTCGATGACGCCCCGGAAGGCGGCGAAGTGTCCACCACGTATGGCGTTTATCACACCCGTGAAAACGCCATCGGCAAGCGCATCACAGACGGCCAGAGCAGCCAGACTTCGGCCAAGATCGGCACCCGCCTGGGTGAAGACGGCGGGTTTATCCGCGTGGGCACCGAGTACAAGGACCGCAATCCGACCAACCGCGCCGGTTATGACGGTTTCGCTGACACACCCGGCCAACGCAACTTCGCCATGGGCGATGGTCTGGCGCGGGATGTGAACGTGTGGTTCAACTCGGAACTGCCTGTTGGCGACAGCAAAGCCTACTCGTTCGGCACCTACAACGAGCGCCATACCACCGGCTCGGATTTTTACCGCGAAGCCTATGAACACCCGGAGTTTTACCCCAACGGCTACCTCCCCCAGTCCCTTGGCGACAACAAAGACTTGTCTTTGACCGCAGGCTTTAAAGGCATGCTCGATGACGACTGGGACTACGACAGCAGCCTCACCCACGGGCGCAACCGCTTCGATGGCTCAACCCAGCGCACCTTCAACCCCAGCCTCGGAGCTGATTCGCCAACCCGCTTTAACACCGGCGACTATGAGTTCCGCCAGACTACCGCCAACCTGGACTTGAGCCGCGAAGTGCGCTTTGCCGATCGCTCGTTCGTGCTGGCCGTGGGCGGTGAATACCGTTACGAAAACTACCTGACGTTTGCCGGTGACCAGGCCTCTTACTTCGGCAACGGCGCCGACGGCGCCAACGGCCTGCGCCCAAGCGAAGAGGTGAACCTGGACCGCAATGTGTTCGGTACGTACGCCGAGTTGTCTGGCGACCTCACCGACCGTTTGTTTGTCGACGTGGCCACACGCTTTGAGCATTACGACGACGCGGGCAGCAAACTCACCGGCAAGCTCAGCGGGCGCTACCGCCTGACTGAGCAACTGGCCTTGCGAGGTGCGGTGTCGAACAACTTCCGCGCGCCGTCGCTGGCACAGGTCGGGTTCCAGAACACCACCACCAACTACGGTGATAACGGTGTGCTGACCGACATCCGCACGCTGCCGGTCAACAGCCCGATCGCCCGCGCCCTGGGGGCCCAGAAGCTCGACCCGGAAACCTCGAAAAACTTCAGCCTCGGCCTCACCGCTCAGCTCAACGACCGCTTTGATGCGTCGCTGGACGTGTTCCACATCGCCGTCAAAGACCGCATCACCCTGTCTCAGCGGATTGGCAGCGACGCACTGGAGCAGTACATCAACGACAACTTTGGTGTGCCGGGCGTGCATGACGTGAGCTTCTTCACCAATGCCGCCGACACCAGCACCAACGGTGCCGAGTTGGTGCTCAACTACCACCAGCCGCTGTTCGACGGCGTGTGGGGCGTAACCGGTGCCTACACCTACAACCACACCAAAGTCACCAAAACCCGTGGCACACCTTCGCAGTTGTCGGGGCTGGGCATCGGCAGCGATGCGCTGGTGGGTGTCGAGGAACGCAACACCTTGACCGACGCGGCGCCCAAGGACCGCATCGTGCTGTCGACCAACTGGGCCAACCAGCACTGGGGCCTGATGAGCCGCCTGACGCGTCAGGGCAAAACCACCCGCGTGTTCGATTTTGGCGACTCCTGGCCGACGCAAACCTACGGTGCGGTTTGGCAACTGGATGCTGAAGCGCAATACAAATTCACCCCGGCGTTCGACATCGCGGTGGGCGGCACCAACCTGACCGACAAATACCCGGACCGCTCCAACTCGCAAATCAACTACGGGGGCAACCTGCCGTATGACGTGCTGTCGCCGATCGGCACCAACGGCGCGTACTACTACACCCGTCTTACTTACGCGTTTTAAATCTTCTGTGTAGGAGCGAGCTTGCCTCGCGATCTTTTCAAACGTCAAAAGATCGCGAGACGAGCTCGCTCCTACAGGGGGGATTCGGGTTTTTGGGGAACACTTTTATGAGCGAAGACGTATCTGCCATTGCCGGTGTTCAGCGCCATTTGCCGGTTTTCCAGGCATTGCTGGTCACCCTCGGCATGGTGATTACCACCGATATTTTGAAAACCGCCCCCACGGTCGCGCTCAATGTGGGCAGCGACCATTTTTATTGGGTGTGGATTCTCGGCGGGCTGCTGTCGATGGCGGGCGCCTTGTGCTTTGCAGAGATGGCCACGGCGTTTCCGCACCCCGGCGGCGACTACCATTTTTTGCGTCTGGCCTATGGCGAGCGCGTAGGGATGCTGTTTGCCTGGTCGCGTTTTTCGGTGATGCACACCGGCTGGATCGCGCTTTCAGCCTTTATGTTTGCCGATTACGTCAACGCGGTTTTGCCGCTTGGGCCTTATGGTTCCGGGCTGTTTGCCGCCGGGGTGATCATCGCCCTGGTGCTGTTGAATTTGCTCGGCCGTGAGATCGGCTTTCTGACCCAGACGGCCTTGGTGGTATTGCTCGCCCTGGGGTTTCTGAGCATTGCGGCAGCAGGTGGCTGGCTGGCCTGGCAAGATTTTGTACCCGAGGTGCCGAAAGTTCTGGCGGTGCCTGAGCAAACCGGTTTTGCCGGTTTTTCTGCGGCAATGATTTTTGTTTTTCTGGCCTTTGGTGGCTGGAGCGATGCGGCCACGTTGTCGGCTGAGGTGCGTGATGGTCGGCGTGGCATGTTCATCGCCATGCTCGGCGCGCTGAGCCTGCTGCTGGCTATTTATCTGGCCTTGAACTGGGCCTTTATTCAGGGCCTGGGCTACGAGGGGCTGGCGGCCAGCGAGGCGCCAGGTGTCGAACTGCTGAATCGGGCATTTGGTGCCCCCGGAGTCGGCCTGATTCTGCTGGTGGTGGGTATTTCAGCGATTGCCAGTATCAATTCAACCCTGCTGGTGGGTGCCCGCACCACCTTCGCGGCGGCGCGGCAAGTGCCGCAACTGAGCGGCCTCGCGGTGTGGGACAAACGCCATGGCGTGCCACGTCGGGCGTTGCTGGCGATTGGCGCCGTGTCGCTGTTGTTGGTGCTGTTTGGCAGCTTTTCGCAAAGCGGTTTTAACACCATGGTGGAATACCTGACCCCGGTGTACTGGCTGTTTCTGAGCCTGAGCACCCTGGCCCTGTTGATCTTGCGACACAAGTTTCCCGATGCGCCAAGACCGGTCAAGGTGCCCTTGTACCCGGTGCTGCCGCTGCTGTTTTTCTCGTTATGCCTGTACATGCTGTATTCCAGCGTGGTGTTCGTCGGTTACGGCGCACTGCTGGGGATTGCCGTACTGGTGCTGGGCGCGGTTTTGCTGGCGTTGCTGGGTAACACCAGCATCAAGCCGTCATCGACTGAGGAGCTGTTATGAAGAAATGGGGCGTGTTTGCGCTGCTGCTGGTGGTTGCCGCCGTGGTCGCCGTGGGCGTCGCGCGAGATAAAAAACCGCTGGCGGGCGACCTTGATGGCCGCGCCATGGTGCGCAGTGAGCTGTACTTTGCCGCCGTAGACCCGCAGGCGTGGGATGAGTTTTTGTCTGCCGAGGTAACGCCACGCTTCCCGGATGGGCTGAGCTGGTACAAGGTCAACGGGCAATGGCGCGGACCGTCCGGCAAGCCGGAAAAGCTGCCGTCGCGCATCATGATCCTGATCCATGCCGATAACAGCGCCAACCGTGAAGCGCTGGCCACCATCGGCCGGTTGTTTCAGGAGCGCTTCGGCTATGCCGTGTTGCAAGTGGTCAATCCGGTCCGGGCCAGCGACCCGGACTGGACAGCCGAACGTCTGGACGACAATCGGCAACTCTCACACTAGAACGACACCTGCGCCGGTTGAGACAGGCGCAGCACAGACAGATCACCGGTGATGCGCTTCCAGGCAAGGCGAATGGCTTCGATGTCCTGCTCATGCTGCGCGGTGCCTTCGTGCAGGATGACGATCACTTTGGTGCTCAGCCGCTCCGGCTCGGGGGCACCGTGGTCGCGCCATTGGCCGTAGGCTTCAAGCACGCTGAAGCCATCCGGAAAGCGTGGCGTGACTTCCTTGTCCAAAAACTCTGTCCAGCGCTGCGGGCTGATGACATCAGCGCCGTTGCCGCCCAGCGTCCCCAATGAGAAATACAGTTCCGTGCGCAGCCATTGCGCCTGGGCGGGTCGCGTCGGGTCGCCGTGCAGTGATGAACTGGCCGGGTCTTTGGTGTGTACAGCAGCGGGCGGCGCACTGACGCAACCGGCAAGCGCCAGAAACAGTGCAGCGAACAGAAAACGTGACGGCATGAAGCGACCTGCAATCTTGGTGAGTGGGGGGTGGAAAGGCGACACTATAGAGGGCGTTTTGATGGCTCATCCAAGACTAAAAAAAGCTTTTTAAATAGCTTAAAGGCATAAGAATCGCCCCTTGCTTGTGTAGGAGCGAGCTTGCCTCGCGATCTTTTGACCTTGGCATTTCAAGACACCATCAGATCAAAAGCCCCTCACCCTGGCCCTCTCCCGAAGGAGAGGGAACCGATTGGGGGATGCTGAAGGTTTTTAGCAATCTGACACTATGGCGCAGCTACACAGTGGCTCCTACGGGCATGGATCAGGTCTCTGTATCTGATATTTATGCTCACATCCCAGCTTAATAATATTTTATTTAAAACAGCCCTCCCCCTAGCCTTGAAGTCATGCACGAACTGAATCCAACTGCATTACGCAAGGACAGAGACATGACGCTAGCGACAACAACAATAGACACCTTGGTAGTGGGGGCTGGCCAGGCGGGTGTGGCCATGAGTGAGCACCTGAGCAAGCAAGGTGTGCCTCATCTGGTGCTGGAGCGCAGTCGTATCGCTGAACGCTGGCGCACCGGTCGCTGGGATTCGCTGGTCGCCAACGGCCCGGCCTGGCATGACCGTTTCCCTGGCCTGGAGTTCGATGACGTGGCCGCCGATGGCTTCGCCCCCAAAGAGCGCGTCGCCGATTACTTTGAAGCCTATGCACGCAAGTTCAATGCGCCGATCCGCACCGGTGTCGATGTGCTCTCGGTGGTGCGCAATGTCGGCCGCCCCGGCTTTACCGTGCACACCAGCGAAGGCGTGATCGACGCCAAGCGTGTGGTTGCAGCCACCGGCCCGTTCCAGAAGCCGGTGATCCCGGCCATTGCCCCGCAAGACAGCGCACTGCATCAGATCCACTCAGCGGATTACCGCAATCCGGCGCAACTGCCTGCGGGCGCCGTGCTGGTGGTGGGCGCCGGTTCGTCCGGGGTGCAGATCGCTGATGAACTGCAACGCTCGGGGCGCCAGGTGTACTTGTCGGTCGGTGCCCACGACCGCCCTCCCCGCGCCTACCGTAACCGTGATTTCTGCTGGTGGCTGGGGGTGCTGGGTGAATGGGATCAGGCGGCGATGAAGCCGGGCCGCGAGCACGTGACGATTGCCGTCAGCGGCGCCCACGGTGGCAAAACCATCGATTTTCGTGAGCTGGCCCAGCAAGGCATGATTCTGGTGGGGCTGACCCAGGCGTTCAACAACGGCGTCGCCAGCTTCCAGCCCAACCTGCTGGAAAACCTCAAGCGTGGCGATGAAAACTACCTGGCACTGCTGGATGCGGCAGACGCCTACATCGAGCGCAATGGCCTCGATTTGCCACTGGAGCCGCAAGCCCGCCGGGTGTTCCCGGACGCCGACTGCGTGAAAAATCCGATTCTGCAATTGGACCTGGCGGTTGCCGGGATCACTTCGATTATCTGGGCCACCGGCTTTGCCGTGGACTACAGCTGGCTGCAAGTCGATGCCTTTGACGCCGCCGGCAAGCCGCAGCACCAGCGCGGTGTGTCGAGTGAATCGGGGATCTACTTTCTCGGTTTGCCGTGGCAGTCACGCCGTGGCTCGTCGTTTATCTGGGGCGTGTGGCACGACGCCAAATACGTGGCCGACCACATCAGCATCCAGCGCCAATACCTTGAATACCGCGACGCCGCACCGGTTGTTCGGCAATCGCCTGTCAGCGCCTGATTAACTATTTCTGGAGTTTTTTTGATGCCTACTCACACTCGCATTCGCATGTTCAACACCAAAGAAACCTACCCGAACCAGAGCCTGGACAACGACCTGTGCCAGGCCGTGCGTGCCGGTAACACGGTGTATGTCCGTGGCCAGGTGGGCACTGATTTCGAGGGTAACCTGATCGGCCTCGGCGACCCGCGTGCCCAAGCCGAGCAAGCAATGCGCAACGTCAAGCAACTGCTGGAAGAAGCCGGCAGCGACCTGAGCCACATCGTTAAAACCACCACTTACCTGATCGACCCGCGCTACCGCGAGCCGGTGTACCAGGAAGTCGGTAAATGGCTCAAAGGCGTGTTCCCGATTTCCACCGGGCTGGTGGTGTCGGCGCTGGGTCAGCCGCAGTGGCTGATGGAAATTGACGTGATCGCAGTAATCCCGGAGTAAGGAGGCTCGCCATGACCTTTTCAATCGTCGCCCGTTGCGCAGAAACCGGCCAATTGGGCATCGCCATCAGCTCATCGAGCATTGCCGTGGGCGCCCGTTGCCCGTGGCTGCGCCCCGGTGTGGGGGCGGTGTCGACCCAGAACATCACGCTGCCGGCATTGGGCCCGGATGTGCTCGACCTGCTGGAACAAGGCCTCGCACCCGGCGCGGCCATCGACACGGCGCTGACCCGCAACGGCTACAGCCAGTACCGGCAACTGACGGCGATTGATCATCAGGGCCGCACCGTGCACTTCAGTGGTAGCGAAACCCTGGGCACGCACAATGCGCTGTCGGGCGAACAGTGTGTGGCGGCGGGCAACATGCTCGCTGACCGCACAGTGATTGCCGCGATGGTGCAGGCCTTTGAGCAAGGCGAAGGTCAGTTGGCTGACCGCCTGCTGGCCGCGATGCACGCCGCCATTGCCGCTGGCGGTGAAGCGGGCCCGGTGCATTCAGCCGCGTTGGTGGTGGTGGGCGAATTGACCTGGCCGATCATCAACCTGCGGGTGGATTGGGCCGATGAAAACCCCATCGGTGAGCTGCAAAAACTGTGGGACGCCTATCGCCCGCAGGTCCAGGATTACATCGACCGCGCCCTCGCACCTGACCGTTCCCCTGGTTACGGCGTGGCGGGAGATGATCGATGAGCCGCAGCCGCGAACTGCTGCATACGCTGGTGGGGTTTGACACCACCAGCCGCGAGTCCAACCTGCATTTGATCGAGTTTGTACGCGATTACCTGGCAGGTTTTGGCGTGAGCTGCGAGCTGGTTTACAACGACGAACGCAGCAAGGCCAATCTGTTTGCCAGCATTGGCCCGAGCGAGGTCCCCGGCATTGTGCTGTCGGGGCATACCGACGTGGTGCCGATCGATGGCCAGCCCTGGACAACGCCGCCGTTCGAGCTGACCGAACACGACGGCAAGCTGTTTGGCCGGGGCACGGCAGACATGAAGGGCTATATCGCCTGCGTGTTGGCGCTGGTGCCGACGCTGGTGCAGACGCCGTTACGCATACCGGTGCACATTGCCCTGTCCTATGACGAAGAAGTCGGCTGTCTGGGCGTGCGCTCGTTGCTCAGCGTGCTGGAGCAGCGCCCGGTCAAGCCGATGCTGTGCATTATTGGCGAGCCGACGGAGCTCAAGCCGGTGCTCGGGCATAAAGGCAAGTTGGCGATGCGCTGTGATGTACACGGCGAAGCCTGCCATTCGGCCTATGCCCCCTATGGCGTGAATGCCATCGAGCATGCCGCCGAGTTGATTGGCGAGTTGGGCCGCCTCGGTCGCCAGTTGCGCGAACGCCAGGACCCGCGCTTTGACCCGCCCTTCAGCACCGTGCAGACCGGGGTGATTGCCGGGGGCAAGGCGCTGAATATCGTGCCCGCCGATTGCCGCTTTGACTTTGAGATTCGCGCCTTGCCGTCACAGGATCCGGGTGAAGTGGCCGAGGCATTGCAAACCTATGCGATGCATCAGGTACTGCCGCGCATGAAGGCGGTGAGCGCGCAGAGTGCGATCCGTTTTACCGAGTTGTCAGCGTATCCGGGGCTGGTCACCGATGAGCGCAGCCAGGCGGCCGAGTTGATTGCGGCGTTTTCCGGGTCTCGGGAGTTCGGCACGGTGGCGTTTGGCACTGAAGGCGGGTTGTTCGATGCCGTGGGCATCCCCACGGTGGTCTGCGGCCCGGGCAGCATGGACCAAGGGCATAAACCGGATGAGTTTGTGAGCGTGGCGCAACTGGCCGGGTGTGATGCGATGCTGCTGCGGATGCTGGATTCTATTCGGGTTTAAGTTTTGCCCTTGTAGGAGCGAGCTTGCCTCGCGATCTTTTTAAAGATCAAAAGATCGCGAGGCAAGCTCGCTCCTACAGGTCCAGGCAGGGTTATCTGAGGACGCTGGCCA
>NZ_JASCPQ010000116.1:0-14686 GCF_029959305.1 Pseudomonas sp. PS01297 | reverse complement strand
AGCTTGCCTCGCGATCTTTTAAAAGGGCAAAAGATCGCGAGGCAAGCTCGCTCCTACAGTTTTTTGTGGGTCAGGCGTTACACAGCCCTGCCCGCGCCTGCAGGCTCAGGTGCGCTTGTTCGCCGGGGGCCAGGCTTTGGGTCTGGGCGCCAGTGCTGGCGGATTCGACACAGACAAACCCCATCACTTCATTCCAGCTCACGCCAAGCAAGGGCCGCTTGCCCGGATGCCAGACCACGGTGTTGGCATGATCGCCGGTGTCGATGCTCAGGGCGCGCTGCCAAGCGTGGTCGTTTAGCTGCATTTCACCTTCGTGCTGGAACACGCGCTGGCATCCACCCACCACCCGCAGTTCACCTTTTTGCTGGCACGCCTCGCGATTGAGCTGGTCGTATCCGCGCACACCATCAAGCCCAGACAGCGCTACCTCAGCCACGTCTCCAATCCGCCAATAAGCCCGCAACGCCTGGCTGACCTGGCAAGGTTCGTCGTCCTGGTGCTCGGTGCTCAGGCGCAGTTCCATGCTTTCGCCCAGCCGGGCGTGCAGATCAACCTGCCAGTCGCACAACTGCAAACGCCAGTGCAGCGAAACACCTTCTTCGTCGGTGCTGCTGTCCAGCAGTTTCCAGTCGATCAGCCGCGCCCAGCCATGGGACGGCCAGGCATTTTCGCTGGGATGGCGCCCGTACCACGGCCAAAAGATCGGCACGCCACCACGGATCGCCCCCACTTGAGGCCATTTAGCCGCGCACCACAACCAGGGCTTTTGCCCGGTCGGCTTGAAGTGCAGCAACTGCGCACCTTGACGACTGAACACGGCCTGACAGTGCGGGTGGTCGATGACCAGTACGTCGCGTTGCTGAAAACGCTCCCACTGGAAAATCGGCTGCTCACGCTTTGATTTGAAAAAACGGTGAAGCGGATGCTCATGCATGTCCCACAGTCCTGAAAATCATGTCGTCCAACCCTTTGGAAACGGCCTCGTCTGCATCAAAGCGCCCTCCCCAAAAAAAACCGGATAGCACAGGCTATCCGGAAATTACGCATAACGAAAAGGAGCTTATCGCAACAACCGTTAGAAGACCGACTGAATTTTCAAACCGGCCACCAATGCGTTATCCACTTTGTCCACGCCACCGGGGTGGGTGATGTACTGCAAGTTGGGACGCACGGTCAGCCAATTGGTCACGTGGATACCGTAGTTGAGCTCGTAGTTGTACTCGGTGTCGCGCAGCGGTGAGTACGACAGGCTGTCGTAGTTGGTGACATCATTGGCGACGTTGGCCAGCTCAGCGTTTTTCTTCACTTGGTCGTTGACGTGGATGCGGGCAAAGCCAATGCCGATGTCATCTTTTGGACGCGCATCGAACGGGCCTTTGTACACGAACATCAACGACTGGTAGTTGTCGACGATGTTGGTGGCCTTGTCATGGAAGGTTGCGTTGGCGGCAACGTTCAGGCCGCGCGACGCATCACCGTTGTGGCTGGTGAGTTGTTGCTGCACAACCAGCCAGTAACCGTGCTTGCTGTCATGCATGCGATACGGTTGCCCGGTGGTAGCTGCGTCCTGGCCGTTGATGTCTTCACGCAGGTCAGGCGCTGGGGCCGAGCTTTTGTAGTAACCGATGCGGTATTCGCCCGGCAGGTTGTTGACCTTGGGCGACCAGACCAGCTCGACCGGCAAGACCGTACCTTTGGTGCCACTGCCGTTGAGTTTGAAGCCGTTGCCGTGCTCCAGTTGCGACGGGTTCTGGTTGTAGGCACCGATCTGTGCGTAGAACTCAGGCGTGATGTTGTATTTCACGCGCAGAGCCGCCTGGCTGACCGGCCAGTTGTACCAGATGTTGGTTGCCCAGTTACCCACCTGAGACCCGCAGAACGCCAGGTTCTGGAATTCACACGGGAAGGTGTTGAAGTCTTCGCCTTCACCGAAGTAACCGGCTTTGACGTCGAGCTTGCCATCGAGGAACTGATGCTGGATGTACAACTGGGTCAGTCGCACCATGTGCCCACGGCCGTAGACTTCTTGCGACGAACTCAAGGTGCCGGCACGCGGATCGCCGATACGGTCGTTGGAGATGTTCTCACCGTTACGGTTGGTGAGCTGGATCTTGGCCTGGGTGTTATCCCAGCCCCAGAGCTTTTGCAGGTCCAGCGCCACGCCCAGACCAAACTGGTCGCTGTAACGCGCAGTTTTATTGTTGTTGTAGCCGCCATGCAGGTTGGCGCCTACTTCACCGACATAATCAGCCTTGATGTCGATGCCCTGTTCGATGAGCTTGGTCCGCTCGCCCCCCCAATCCCCGGTCATCCATTTTGAATCGGCACTGAACGCTTCGTCTGCCATCGCATTGGCAGACATAACCAGCACGGCGGCCGCTGACAGCTGGCAGAACAACCGGGTATTGCCGTGTTGCTTTTTCATCCCAAAATCCTCGTCTTTTGTTATTAACTGTTTTTATCTAACGCGGTTTACAACATCTTCAGCCAGAAACAACACGCGTCCTTGTGTGCAGCTTTAGCGTCCTTTGAATTGGGCGACGTTATCGCCCCTGCTGTCCTGGGCGGATAACGCAGCGCCAACCCCTAAACGCTCACCTGTCTGGGCATCAAACAGCAGGACCTTGGCCGGATCGAACTGCAAGTTCAGGCTCTCGCCCACTTGCGGCGCAACATCAGGTGCCAGGCGGCAGCACACTTTGACGTCATTAAGCTGGACGAACACCAGCGTGTCCGGCCCGGTGGGCTCGGTCACTTTGACTTCGGCGCGAAGCGTGGGCAGGCCATTGGGCTCATGGGGTGCCAGCATGATCTGCTCGGGACGAATCCCCACGATGACATCCCGCTCTTCAAGCCCTGCGTCCTGCACCCCCAGCGGCAACTCACAACGTGCCTGCCCGCTGTCTAGCACGGCCATCAAGCGGCCGTCCTGACGCTTCAAGCGTAGACCAATGAAATTCATTGGCGGCGAACCGATGAAACTGGCGACGAACAGGTTGGCCGGGTCGTTGTAGATCTGCTTGGGGGTGCCGAACTGCTGGATGATGCCGTCCTTCATGACCGCAACCTTGTCGCCCAGGGTCATGGCTTCGATCTGGTCGTGGGTCACGTAGACGGTGGTGGTCTTCAGACGCTGGTGCATCAGTTTCATTTCAGTACGCATCTCGACCCGCAGCTTGGCGTCGAGGTTGGACAGCGGCTCGTCGAACAGGTAGATCTTGGGCCGACGTGCCAGCGCACGCCCCATCGCCACCCGCTGCTGCTGACCACCGGACAACTGGCCGGGCTTGCGATTGAGCAAGTGCTCGATCTGCAACAACTTGGCAACCCGCGCCACTTCTTCGTCAATGGCCGACTGAGCCATCTTGCGGATCTTGAGGCCGAACTCGATGTTCTCGCGCACGCTCATGGTCGGGTACAGCGCATAAGACTGGAACACCATGGCGATGTCGCGATCCTTGGGGCTCATGCCGCTGACGTCCTGATCGTCAATCATGATCGCGCCGCCAGTGATGTTCTCAAGGCCCGCGATGCAGTTCATCAGCGTCGACTTGCCGCAGCCCGAAGGCCCGACCAGGATCAAAAACTCGCCGTCCTTGATCGACAGTTCAATGTTCTTGAGGGTGTCTGGCAGGCCAGCACCATAGGTCTTGTTTACGTTACGAAGCTCGAGCGTTGCCATGATTACCCCTTGACCGCGCCGGCCGTCAGCCCGCGCACGAAATACTTGCCTGCGACCACATAGACCAGCAGGGTCGGCAGCCCGGCGATCATCGCCGCCGCCATGTCCACGTTGTATTCCTTGACCCCGGTGCTGGTGTTGACCAGGTTGTTCAGCGCCACGGTAATGGGCTGGGAATCACCGCTGGAAAACACCACACCGAACAGGAAGTCGTTCCAGATCTGGGTGAACTGCCAAATCAGGCAGACCATGATGATCGGGGTCGACATCGGCAAAATGATCCGCCGAAAGATCGTGAAGAAACCCGCGCCATCCAGACGCGCGGCCTTCACCAGTGCGTCGGGAATGCTGACGTAGTAGTTACGGAAAAACAGCGTGGTGAACGCCAGCCCGTACACGATGTGCACGATCACCAGGCCCGTGGTGGTGCTGGCCAGGCCCATCTTGCCGAGGGTGAACGAGGCTGGCAGCAGCACGGTTTGGAACGGCAGGAAGCAGCCAAACAGCAGCAAGCCGAAAAACAACTGCGAACCGCGAAAGCGCCACATCGACAGCACGTAGCCGTTCAACGCGCCGATGGCAGTCGATGCCAGTACCGCCGGAACGGTGATCTTGATCGAGTTCCAGAAGTAACCGTCAACGGTGGCCCAGGCCTTGACCCAGCCAATGCCGGTGACCACGCTCGGCCAGCTCAGCAAGTTGCCGGTGCTGATGTCTTCCGGGGTTTTGAAACTGGTCAGCAGCATCACCACCAAAGGCACCAGGTACAGCAATACCGCGACAATCAGCACCGCGTAGATCGCGATGCGGCTCAGGCTTAGTGAGCGTTTGCCGGTCAGACTAGTCATTTCGCTTGGCCCTCAGCTCGGAATACAGGTAAGGCACGATGATCGCGAGAATCGCCCCGAGCATCAGAATCGCACTGGCCGAGCCCATGCCCATCTGGCCGCGACTGAAGGTGAAGGAGTACATGAACATGGCCGGTAAATCTGACGAGTAACCCGGGCCACCGGCCGTCATCGCCGCCACCAGGTCAAAGCTCTTGATCGCGATGTGCGCGAGAATCATCACCGCACTGAAGAACACCGGGCGCAGGCTCGGCAGCACCACTTTCCAGTAAATACGCGGCAAGCTTGCGCCATCGATCTGGGCGGCACGGATGATCGATTGATCCACCCCGCGCAGGCCCGCGAGAAACATGGCCATGATAAAACCCGATGCCTGCCAGACGGCGGCGATGACCAGGCAATACACCACGCGGTCAGGGTCAATCAGCCAGTCGAGGCGAAAGCCTTGCCAGCCCCAGTCACGCAGCAGCTTGTCCAGACCCATGCCGGGGTTAAGCAGCCATTTCCAGGCGGTACCGGTGACGATCATCGACAGCGCCATCGGGTACAGATAAATCGTGCGGATAAACCCTTCGCGGCGGATACGCTGGTCGAGAAACACGGCCAGGGTCACGCCGATCACCAGGGTTATGCCGATAAACATGCCGCCAAACACCACCAGGTTCTTGCTGGCAACCCACCAGCGGTCGTTGTCGAACAAACGCTGGTATTGCGCCAGACCCGCCCACTTGTAGGTCGGCAGAAAGGTCGACGTGGTGAACGACAGAACGAACGTCCACAGGATGTAGCCATAGAAGCCCACCAACACGATGATCATGCTCGGCGCCAGCACCAGCTTGGGTAGCCAGCGTTGCAACACATCGAAGGGCGAGACTTTCCTGAACGCAGCAACAGAACTCATGGTGGAAATCCGTGCGAGGAAAAAGTAGAGACTGCTCCGGGTAGGAGCGAGCTTGTCTCGCGATCTTTTAGAGCCTCAAAAGATCGCGAGGCAAGCTCGCTCCTACAGGAGGGGGTTACTTGGCGGACTTGATCGCTGCGCCAAGTTTTTTGGCGGTGTCGGCCGGGTCGGCTTTAGGGTCGTTGATGTAATTGGTGATTACGTCAAAGAACGCCCCCTGCACGGCCAGCGTGGTCGCCATGTTGTGCGCCATGCTTGGCTGCAGGCCGCCGGATTTGGCGTCAGCCAGGAAGTCCTTGGCCGAGGTCTGGGCACAGGCGTCAAAGCCGAGCTTTTCCATGTTGCTCAACATGTCGTTGCGAACCGGAATCGAGCCCTTGTTGATGCTGAAGACTTTCTGGAAGTCTTCACCCAGCGCCACCTTGGCAATGTCTTGTTGACCGGCCTGAGTGCCCTTGTCTTTCACCTTGAACACCGCCAAAGAGTCGATGTTGTAGGTGAAGGCTTTGTCGGTGCCCGGGAAGGCTACGCACTCATAGTCTTTGCCGGCGATTTTCTTGGCGGCGGTCCATTCACTCTTGGCCCAGTCACCCATGATCTGCATGCCGGCCTTGCCGTTGATGACTTTGGCCGCTTCCAGGTTCCAGTCCTGGCCTTTGCCATCGGCGTCCATGTAGGTCGCGACTTTCTTCAGCTCGGTCAGCGCCTTGACCATTTGCGGGCCGGTCAACGCATCGTTGTCGAGGTCAACCAGGGCTTTTTTGTAGCCATCGACGCCCATGACCGAGAGCACCACCGCTTCAAACACGGTGCTGTCCTGCCAAGGCTGGCCGCCGTGGGCAAGCGCAATAAAACCCGCTGCCTTGAGCTTGTCACCGGCTGCGTAGAATTCTTCGAGGGTGGTCGGTGGTTTTTCGATACCGGCTTTTTTGAAGACTTCAGGGTTGATCCACAGCCAGTTCACGCGGTGGATATTCACCGGCACGGCCACGTAATCACCGTCGTACTTCACGGTGTCGGAGACTTTCTTGTCGAGCAGGCTGTCCCACTTCTCGTCTTTGGCGACCGTCTTCAACACGTCAGTGTCGAGCAGCCCTGTAGACGCCCACTCTTGAATGTCCGGCCCTTTGATCTGCGCCATGCCCGGCGGGTTACCCGCCACAGCGCGGCTTTTCAGTACGGTCATCGCGGTGGCACCGCCACCCCCGGCGACAGCGCCGTCCTTCCAGGTGAAACCGTCTTTTTCAACTTGAGCCTTCAGCACATCGACAGCAGCTTTTTCGCCACCTGACGTCCACCAGTGCACCACTTCAACCGAACCTTTGGAGTCGGCGGCATAGCTGCTCAGGGGGAATAGTGTGGCGAGAGAGATAACGACGGCGAGGCGATTGAATGAATTCATGAGATGCCCTTTCTTGTTGTTATAGCTGTGCAAGTCTTTTGCTTGCGCTACGAATGAGTGTATCCACGCGCCACCCGCCTCAAGTAACGAAGAGACGTCTGTTTGTCACCGTCTGGTGACATTCAAAAACGCAGTCGCGGGGCTGTTTGCGATCTTTCAGCATAAGCAACGTCAGGCTTCTTGTAGGCCAGAACCTTTGAAATCCTTACGAGATACAGTTTTTTCCGCATTGCCTGTAGGACGCATCCCGAAGTCGTTTTCCCACGTTGTACCCGCAAATAACATCAGCGAGTCTGCTACTCATCGTCGTAGAAAAAGAACGGATGCCGACCCCCTCAGGAGATTTTAGCCATGACAGAACGTAACTTAACGTCCCGGAATCATTGCTTCATTTACCCCATCAAAGATCAGGAAGGTCGCCCCTACGCCTGGAAAATCGATATTCAACGCGCGGGCAAAGTGCATGTGCATCACTTTGCTTTCGACCAATATGGCGGCGAGATTCCTGCACTGGAGGCCGCAGAAAACTTGCGTAACCAACTGGTGCTGAAAATGCCGCAGTCTTTCACCTATGAAGACCGCCAGCGCCTGATGCCGCATAACACCAGCGGCCACCCCGGCGTGTATCGCGTGCAGTCCAATCAGATTGATTACTGGCGCGCCACCACGCGCATTCACGGCTACAACCTGAGCAAGAGTTTTCGCATTGATAAATATGGCGATGACCAGGCCAAACAGCTGGCGCTTGAGGAACGTGAACGGCAGTTAACCCTGTGCAGCGACCCTTACGATGTCGCCATGGAAAAGCTCCAGCATCACTTCAGCCAGACCAGCCGGCGCGTGCGCGAGAACCGTATCAAGGCGGCCATGCACAAGCCCCGCGAGCCCAAGCCCACCGCCCAGGAGGTCTCTGGCACGCAGATGGAACGCATACTGCCGATCAGCGCCGAGCAGGCCAGCCTGTCTATCAGTCGGCATTTCGCGGCAAGTACAAAGTGACACGCAAGCCGCCCACACGCAGGTTTTGCAAGCTCACTTCACCGCCATGGCTGTGGGCGATGCTGCGCGCAATCCCCAGCCCCAGACCGTAGCCTTGCTGCTGCCCGGCCAGGCGAAAGTGCGGCTCGAACACCTGCTCAAGGCGCTGTTCGGGCACGCCCGGCCCCTCGTCGTCGACGGTCAGCACAAACGCTTGCTCGTTGTCATCTATGCGCAAGTGCGCGTTGGTGCCGTACTTGAGTGCGTTATCAATCAGGTTGCCCATGCAGCGGCGCAGGGCCAGGGGTTTGCCGTGATAGGGGCTGGTGGCTCGCCCCTGCAACGTTACCCGGCCATTCCCCTGCGGTAGCACATAGGGTTCTATCAGACAGTCGAGCAAAGTATTGACGTCGACCGGCTCGATATTCTCGTGAATGTCAGTGTCTTTCACGCATTGCAGCGCACCTTTGACCAGCATTTCCAGCTCGTCCAGATCGCGACCAAACTTGTATTGCAGTTGCTCGTCATCGAGCAGCTCTACGCGCAAGCGCAGGCGGGTGATGGGCGTGCGCAGGTCATGGGAGATGGCGCTGAATAACTGACCCCGCTCGGTCAGATACCGGCTGATGCGTGCACGCATAGTGTTAAAGGCCCGCCCCACTTCAACCACTTCGCTGCCACCGCCCACTTCGACAGGCTGGACCTCGTCTTCGCCCAGTGACATGTCACGGGCCGCCCTCGCCAAACGCTTGAGTGGGCGGCTTTGCCAATGCACCAGCACGCCGATAAACAACAGCAAAAAGATACTGCTCAGCACGATAAACCACAGTTGCAGCGCCGGCAGCCCTTCTTCTTCAAGGCTGGTGTAGGGCTGGGGCAGCAAGGACGCGATGTACAGCCACTCGCCCTGGGCCATCTGGATCTGCGTCACCAGCACCGGCGGGTCAACCGGTTCCAGGGTCAGAGCAAAGTGCGCCCACGAACGCGGCAGCTCATCGAGCTTCAGGCCCGCGTTGAAAATGCGTAAGTCCTGGGGGCTGACAAACTTCACTGACAGGTCTACATCAGGCCCCAGCGACTGGCGCAGCACTTGGTCCACGGCGTCCAGCACCGCCTGTTTGCGCTGGGTTGGCGGTAGCACCTGCATGTCCAGCGGCCGGTCATTGAGGCTGACGACAAAGCGCGTGCCGCCCATGCTGCGCATTTGATCCAGCACCAGCGGGCGATAGGCCAGCGGCAAGGAGCGCAAGTACGTCACCGTGGCGTTCATCGAATGAGCCATGCTGCGGGCACTGTTGACCAGGCCTTCAAGCTGGGTGGTGCGCAATTGTGAGAGCCAGATGGCACTCGACAACGTCTGCGCCAGCAAAATGGCCAGCAGCGTCAGCAGCAACATGCGGCCCAGCAGCGAACGGGGGAGATGCAGGCGGGATAAAAACTTAATGGCCATTTCCGACGGTGACCTCAGCCGCCAACTGGTAACCGCTGCCACGGATCGTGCGGATAAGCCGTGGCGGCTTCTCGGTGTCGCGCAAGCGCTGGCGCAAACGGCTGACCGCCATGTCGACTATGCGATCCAGCGGCATCAGATCGCGGCCACGGGTGGCGTTGCCGATCATGTCGCGATCGAGGATCTGCTGCGGGTTGTCCAGAAACAGCTTGAGCAAGGCGAAATCAGCCCCTGACAAAATCACCTCTTCGCCATCGGTATGAAACAGCCGATGGGTCACGGTGTTGAGCCGCCACTCGTCAAACGCCATAACTTCATGACCGGCGCTCGCACTGGAAAACTGCGCACGGCGCAACAAGGCCTTGATGCGCGCTTGAAGCTCGCGGGGGCTGAAAGGCTTGCCCAGATAGTCATCGGCGCCCAGTTCCAGGCCGATGACCCGGTCGGCTTCATCGGAACTGGCGGTGAGCATGATGATCGGAATTTGCGCAAAACGCGGGTGTTGGCGGACCCAGCGGCACAAGCTAAAACCGTCTTCGTCGGGCAGCATCACGTCCAGGATCAATAAATCGCTGGCCTGCTCATCAAGCGCCCGCCTGAAGCCCGCGCCGTCGCCCACGGTGCGCACTTGAAAGCCGGCACGGGTGAGGTAGATATCAAGGAGCTCGCGAATTTCCTGGTCATCATCGACCAGCAAAATGGATTTGCCGGATGTGCTCACAGGCGCTGATCCTTATTGTTGTTATGACATAGCTCTAAAAGGGCGAAGCTGTGTAGCCGCTGACGAGGTACGAGGCTGCGATGTGGGCCGCAGGACCGCCGATCGGGGGTCGCTTCGCAACCCATCGCAGCCTCATTCTTCGGCAGCGGCTACACCTATCAACCGAACGCTTGTTGCAGTGCCACGCCGGCGCCGATAAGGCCCGAGTACGGTGCGGTCACCAACCAGACCGGGATGCCGTTGAGATAGTCGCTCATGCAGCCTTTGTCGGCAAAGCTTCGGGCAAAACCGCTGGCCACAAAAATATCGGCAAAGCGCGGAATCACGCCGCCGACAATGTACACCCCGCCACGCCCGCCGACTGTCAGCACGTTGTTACCGGCCACACGGCCCAGCCAGCAACTGAAGTGCTCCAGCACCTGCAACGCCACCGGATCACCCACCAACGCCGCCGCAGTGATCGCCCGATCGCTGTCCAGCACCGGCTCATGCCCGTCGACCGCACAGATCGCTCGATACACACGCGGCAAACCGCTACCGCTCAAAATGCTTTCGGCGCTGACGTGGCCGATTTCGTTGTAGATGTGCTGCCAAAGCTGTACCTCACGCGGGTTGCTCATGGGCAGGTCGACGTGACCGCCCTCCCCCGGCAAGGCCATCCACTGCTCGTCGCCCAGGTTGAGCAAGGTGCCCACGCCAAGGCCCGTGCCTGGCCCGATGACCACCGCCGGGCGCGCCGGATCGGCAATGCCGGGGCACACCTGGCGCACGTCTTCGGGTTGCAGGCGCGTCATGCCCAGCGCCATGGCGCTGAAGTCATTGATCAGCAGCAGGTGGTCGACCTGCAAGGTTTCGCAAAACGCCGACCGGCTCAAGCGCCAATGGTTGTTGGTAAAGCGAAACTCGTCGCCGCTCACCGGCCCGGCCACCGACAGGCACACCGAACCCACCGCACCGGGCGCCAGGTTCAACTCATTGAGGTAAACCGTGATTGCGTCTTCCGGGCAGGCGTAATCGGCCGTGGCCAACACGCTGACTGAACGCAATTGCTCGTCTTCCCAGAGGGCAAAACGGGCGTTGGTGCCACCAATATCACCGACGAGGGCGAGTTTCATTTCAGGGATTCCAGAGACGAGGTAAAGGTACTCGCGCCCTGCTCGGCCGAACTGAAGGCCTGACGCATAAACGCAAACAACTCGCGCCCGGTACCGACGGCATTGCTCAAGGTGCCGACAGCCGGGGTGCGTGCGGCGAATTCTGCCTCATCCACCAACAGTTGCAACGTGCCTTTTACACCATCGACGCGAATCAGGTCACCGTCCTGGACCCGCGCCAGCGCGCCGCCCACTTCTGCCTCGGGGCTGACATGAATCGCCGCCGGGATTTTGCCCGATGCACCGGACATGCGCCCGTCGGTGATCAGCGCCACTTTGAAGCCACGATCCTGCAGCACGCCCAGGAACGGCGTCATCTTGTGCAGCTCTGGCATGCCATTGGAGCGCGGGCCTTGAAAACGCATCACGGCGACAAAGTCGCGTTCCAGTTCACCGGCCTTGAAGGCATCGGCCAGTTGCTGCTGGTCCTGGAATACCCGCGCCGGGGCTTCGACGATCTGGTGCTGCGGCGCAACCGCCGAGACCTTCATGACCCCGCGCCCCAGGTTGCCTTCCATCACACGCAGGCCGCCCTCGGCCGAGAACGCACGGGCCACCGGGCGCAAAATAGTCTCGTCGAGGCTTTCGATCGGGCCATCACGCCAGACCAATTGGCCATCCACGAGGAACGGTTCGCGGGTGTAGCGGCTCAAGCCGTAACCGGCCACGGTGTTGACGTTTTCGTGCAACAACCCGGCTTCGAGCAGTTCACGAATCAGGAACGCCATGCCGCCAGCGGCCTGGAAGTGGTTGATGTCGGCTTTGCCGTTTGGATACACATGGGACAGGGTTGGCACCACCTCGGACAGGTCGGCCATGTCTTGCCAGGTCAACTGAATACCCGCCGCCATGGCAATCGCCGGCATGTGCAGGGTGTGGTTGGTGGAGCCGCCGGTCGCGTGCAGGGCAACGATGGAGTTGACCAGAGAACGCTCGTCCACGATCTCGCCCAACGGGGTGAAATTACCGTTTTGTTGGGTCAGACGGGTGACTTGATGCGCCGCTTCGCGAGTCAGGGCATCGCGCAATGGCGTGTAAGGATTGACGAAAGAAGCACCGGGCAAATGCAGGCCCATCACTTCCATCAGCAACTGGTTGGTGTTGGCGGTGCCGTAAAAGGTGCAGGTGCCGGGGCTATGATAGGACTTCATCTCAGACTCCAGCAGCTCTTCGCGGCTGGCTTTGCCTTCAGCGTAGCGCTGACGTACGTCGGCTTTTTCTTTGTTGGAAATGCCCGACGGCATCGGCCCGCCCGGCACAAAGATGGTCGGCAGATGACCGAAGCGCAGAGCGCCCATCAGCAGACCCGGCACGATTTTGTCGCAAATGCCCAGCATCAGCGCCGCGTCGAACATGTTGTGCGAGAGCGCCACGGCGGTCGACAGCGCGATCACTTCGCGGCTCAACAGGCTCAGCTCCATGCCGGCCTCGCCTTGGGTCACGCCGTCGCACATGGCCGGGGTGCCGCCCGCGAACTGGCCCACAGAGCCCATTTCACGCAGGGCTTGCTTGATTTGTTCCGGGAAGTGCTCGTAAGGCTGGTGCGCCGAGAGCATGTCGTTATATGACGAAACAATTGCCACGTTAGCGGCGTTCATCAGCTTGAGGGTGTTTTTGTCTTCTGTGCCACATCCGGCCACGCCATGGGCAAAGTTGGCACATTGCAGCTTGCCGCGTTGCGGTCCGTCACTGGCCGCATCACGAATAAGCGTCAGGTACGCCTCGCGGGTAGCTCGACTGCGGGCAATAAGACGCTCGGTGACTTCAAGAACGCGGGGATGCATGTGTTGAACTCCAGGCTAACGGATGTGGCGACCTGTGCGTGTCCTATGCTGACTGAGGCTCGCAGACGCGTGCTCAGTCGTTCGGACCCGTTGATTCAGGTCACTCGTTGTAGATAAAACAAAATATTGCCACTTAAATGGCTTGTTTTCTATTTTTATGAGAATAATCTTGTAATTCCAACAACAAATTGATGACAGGTGCTGTCCATGACATTACGAATCGCAATCAATGGTTTTGGCCGGATCGGCCGTAACGTCCTGCGAGCACTGTATACCCAAGGCTACCGACAGGACTTGCAGATCGTCGCCATTAACGATCTGGGCGACAGTTCCATCAACGCTCACCTGCTCAAGTACGACACCGTTCACGGCACGTTCGATGCCACTGTTGAGCATGATCAGGAAAGTCTGACGGTCAATGGTGACCGAATTGCGGTGACCGCCATCCGTAATCCGGCTGAACTGCCCTGGGCCGACCTGAAGGTTGATGTGGTATTTGAGTGCACCGGCTTCTTCACCGAGCGCAGTAAAGCAGAGGCGCACATTACGGCCGGTGCGCGTAAGGTGATTATCTCGGCGCCGGGTAAAAATGCCGATGCGACGGTGGTCTATGGCGTCAACCACGACATTCTGCGCCAATCGCATCAAATCATTTCTAACGCATCGTGCACCACCAACTGCCTGGCGCCTGTGGCGCAAATCCTCAACCGCGAGTTCGGCATTGCCAACGGCCTGATGACTACCATCCACGCCTATACCAATGACCAGAACCTGACCGATGTTTATCACACCGACCCGTACCGCGCGCGTTCGGCCACGCAGAACATGATCCCGAGCAAAACCGGCGCCGCCGAAGCCGTAGGCCTGGTGCTGCCAGAGCTGGCCGGCAAGCTGACCGGCATGGCGGTACGCGTGCCGGTGATCAACGTGTCGCTGGTCGACCTGACCGTTGAACTGACGCGCGAAGTCACGGCGGCAGAAGTGAACGCGGTGTTTAAAGAAGCCAGCCAGCACTCCAAGGTATTGGGTTACAACAGCCTGCCGCTGGTTTCCAGCGACTTCAACCACAACCCGCTGTCGTCGATCTTTGACGCCAACCACACCAAGGTCAGCGGCAAGCTGCTCAAAGTGCTGGCGTGGTACGACAACGAGTGGGGCTTCTCCAACCGTATGCTCGACAACTGCCTGGCGCTGCACAACGCGGAGTGACGCGATGATCGGTATCAGCTTCACCACGGCCACCTTGGCGGCGCGCAAGCGCATCGCCCTGGTGGCGCATGATCACTGCAAAGGGTTTTTGCTGGACTGGGCCGAACGCCACAAGGCCGCGCTCAGCCAGCATGACTTGTGCGCAACGGGCACCACCGGCCTGTTATTGAGCAAGCGCCTGGGGTTGCCGATTGAAAGCATGATCAGCGGCCCGCTGGGCGGTGATCAACAGGTGGGGGCGCAGATCGCCGAGCAGAAAATCGACATGCTGGTGTTTTTCTGGGACCCGTTCGAGCCACAGCCCCACGACCCGGACATCAAGGCCCTGCTGCGCGTGGCGGCAGTGTGGAACATTCCGGTGGCGAGCAATGAATGCACCGCTGACTATTTGCTCAGCAGCCCCCTGATGAACCAGCCGCACGAACATCGCATTCCCGATTACGCCGCGTATTTGAAAGGCCGGGTTTAACCTGGAATAAAACACACATCTTGTGGGAGCGGGCTTGCTCGCGAAGAGGATCGACTCGGTCAACCCTCAGACCGCGTCGCCCCAATCG
>NZ_JASCPQ010000115.1:0-14959 GCF_029959305.1 Pseudomonas sp. PS01297 | reverse complement strand
AGCTTGCCCCGCTATCTTACAAGATAAAAAGACCGCGAGGCAAGCTCGCTCCTACAGGCGTGTTGGGCTATCCGCCCTTTACGACCTTCCTGAACATCTGCCGCGCCTTGCCTGTCAGGCGTTTGAGCCGCGACTCCTTGTCGGGTGCGCTCAAACCTTGCTGCTTAAGCCAGTCTTTCCAGCGAATGCGTTCTTCGCTCACCACCCAGCCCTCTTGCGGCGCAAAACTTTCCGCCAGGTACACGCCTCGGGTGCTGGCCGGTTTCAGTTGATCCTTGTGCAAGGTGTACAACTCGGCGCACGGCTGGCCGTCGGTCAGCGGCATCAGGTACAGGTCCGGGCGCTTGCGGTTGAGGCGGGCGACCAGTTGATCCCCCTCCAGCCGCTCATCAACATGAAACAGGCTCAGTGACTTGGCTTCTTTGGGCACTTCAAGGCGCAGGTCGTAAATCAGTTGCAGGGAGGCGGTGGGCAGGTGCACATAGGCCCGCGGACGCTCAAGCAACGGCTGGTTGGCGCAGCGCACCGGGCGCGCCGCACCAGAAAACGGCGTCAGGCGAAACGACAGCGCTTCACGGTAATGCAGTGCGCTGGCGTAGGGCGCGGGCAGCCAGATGTCGTTGAAACGCCCGCTGAGCCAGCCTTCGGGGGTCTCCAGCAGGCACTCTTCGGCCACTTCCTGAACCGCCGTGTGCAACGGCAAGTTGACCTCATGGGCCGGTACGTAGCCGGAGATCAGCTTGAGCACCACGTCACCCCGGTCCTGACGGCGCTGGCGCACCAGCACCCAGTAATCGCGGCCCTGCCAATGCAGCGTCAAACGTACTGACACGCCGAGGTTGGCCAACTCCAGCGTGAAGCGTTCGGTGTCGGCAACGCTGACCGGGCGGCGTTTGCTCAGGGTTTGCGCGAAGTTGAGCGGCATACCGACACTTTGGTAACTCAAGCCTTCTGCCGTGGCTTCGACAAGCAACGGCAGGGTTTTGAAGTCGCTGGGGTTCTTGCGGATGAGCATTCGCGGCATGTCGGCTCCTTCTTGCGTCGGGGTCGGCCGAATCGGCGGCTTTAGGCGCTACGCAAAACCTGCGCAACCATTGCCACGTTATGGGCCAAGTGCAGCGGATTGATAGTGCCGACAATAGCACTGGCAACCCCGTGATGGCCAAACACCAGTTCGAAGCTGGCGTGCACCGGGTCGATGCCGGGCTTGAGGCACACATGGCCGCTGGCCAGGGCCTTTTTCACCAAAATGGCTTTGCCATGGGCAGCGGCGTAGTCGATCACCGGCTTTTCGGCTTGCTCATTGAGGTTGTAGGTGACCATGGCGCAGTCGCCGTTTTCCAGGGCCTTGAGGCCGCCTTCGACGGTTTTGCCAGAAAAGCCGAAACCACGGATCTTGCCCTCGCGCTTCAGCTCGGCGAGGGTGGCGTACACCTCGCTGTCGTTGAGAATCGCCAGGTCGTTGCCGTCCGAGTGCACCAGCACCAAGTCGATAAAATCCGTTTCCAGACGTTGCAGGCTGCGTTCTACCGAGCGGCGGGTGTGTTCGGCGCTGAAGTCGTGGCGCGACTCACCGTTGTCGAATTCTTCACCGACCTTGCTGACAATCACCCAGTCCTGGCGCTGGCCGCGCAACAGCGGGCCCAGGCGTTCTTCACTGCGCCCATAGGCGGGCGCGGTGTCGATCAGGTTGATGCCCAGGTCGCGGCTCAGTTTGAGCAGCATCCTGGCTTCCTGGTCATCCGGGATCTGAAAACCGTTGGGATACTTCACCCCTTGGTCGCGGCCCAGCTTGACGGTGCCAAGGCCCAATGGCGACACGTGCAGGCCGGTGCTGCCCAGTGGGCGCAAAAAGTCGTGCAGGGTCGCCTGGCTCATGGCAGCAGTTGCTCCCAAGCAGTTTTGCCCAGTGGCGGGCGAGGGAAGTCAGGCAGTGCAGGCACATTGCCGGGTTTGATCCCGTCTTGCTCAAGCGCGTTAATGACCCGGTCCGAGAAGTCCGGCGCCAGCGCCAGCTTGGTCGGCCAGCCCACCAGCAAACGGCCTGTATCGGAGACAAACGCGTTATCCGGGCGTACCAGACCGGACTGTGCCGGTTCAGCGCGGTCGACTCGCAGGGTTGCCCATTGCGCCTGGCTCAGATCGACCCATGGCAACAGACTGGTCAGCTCTTTTTTAGCGGCGGCGATTTGTTCGTCCGGGGTGCGGGCCACGCCCTCGGCCTCAGCAATGTCACCGCCCACATACCAGACCCATTCCCCATTTGCGGCCGGGTGAGTGGTTACGGTGATGCGCGGCTTGGGGCCACCGCCCAGGCAATGGGCGTACAGCGGTTTAAGGCTCGGGCCTTTGACCATCACCATGTGCAGGGGGCGCAGTTGCTGGGCCGGGACGTTGATTTCAAGGCTGGCCAGCAGCTCGGCATTGCCTTGCCCGGCGCTGAGCACGATGCGTTGCGCGAGGATATCCAGGCCGTCGACCCGCAGGCCGATCAGGCGCTCATTCTCAAACAGCGGCTCGACCTTTTGCCCTGCCAGCAGGCTGTCACCGGCCAGTTCGGCCAGGCGCTCGACCAGGCTGGGCACATCCACCACCAGCTCGGCCAAGCGATACACCTTGCCCTTGAAGCGCGGATCTTGCAGGGCGGGCGGCAATTGATCGCCCTTGACCTGATCGACCCGGCCGCGCACGGCCTTGCTCGCAAAAAAGCTGGTCAGGTTGCCTGCCAGCGTGCCGGGGGACCACAGGTAATGGGCTTCGGAAAGCAGGCGCACGCCGCTCAAGTCCAGCTCGCCGTCACCGGCAAGGGCCTCGCGCCAGCGGCGTGGCATATCGGCAATGGCTTCGGAAGCACCGGTCAGCGCGCCGTGCAGCGCATATTTGGCGCCGCCGTGAATAATGCCCTGAGACTTCAGGGTCTGTGCGCCACCCAGCGAATGGTTTTCAACCAGCACCGTGGAAAAACCCTGACGACGCAGGCGGGCATTGAGCCAGAGGCCAGCGACGCCAGCGCCGACAATCAGCACGTCAGTGGAAATTACAGATGCCATGGGCGACCTCAGCGTTGAAAGACAAGGCTGGGAGTATACAGCCTGATCCCGACTCTGCCTTTTGAGGTGCCCAGAAAAGAGGGGTGTTACGCGGGCTTTAATGCCCCGCCGTTTTGGAAAACAGTTGAATCACCACCACGCCCAGCACAATCAGACCCATGCCGAGCATGGCCGGCAAGTCGAGTTTTTGCCCGTAGATAAACAAGGCGGCAACGCTCACCATCACAATGCCCATGCCCGCCCACACGGCATAAGCAACGCCCACGGGGATGGTGCGCACCACCAGGGTCAACATCCAGAACGCCGTGGCGTAGCCCACAATCACCAAAATGAGTGGCAATGGCGTACTGAACCCTTTGACCGCTTTCATTGAAACAGTGGCAATGACTTCAGCGCAGATAGCGATAGCCAGGTAGTAATAAGCGGTCATGGTGCAATCCTGAGTGTGTGGCGAAGCAATTTAACAGCACGGCATTCTAGTGGTTGTAAAAGTGTGTAGGGGCTTTTTGTCGCGCCTTGAAAGGGCCGTGTTCGGTGCCATCATCGTGGAGGTCGTTTTCAAGTAAACTCCGGGCCCATGAATAGAACTCTCTACACCTTGCTGTTTCATCTGGGGCTGCCGCTGGTGGCGATTCGCTTATGGCTGCGGGCCCGCAAGGCCCCGGCGTATGCCAAGCGCATTGGCGAGCGTTTCGCGCTGAATATGCCCGCCATGCAGCCGGGCGGGATCTGGGTACACGCCGTGTCCGTGGGCGAGAGTATTGCCGCCGCCCCGATGATCCGGGCGCTGCTGCAACGTTATCCACAGTTGCCGATTACCGTGACCTGCATGACCCCGACCGGATCGGAGCGCATTCAAGCCCTGTTCGCCGACGAACCGCGCATCCAGCACTGTTATTTGCCTTATGACCTGCCGTGGGCCGCCGCACGTTTTCTGGATCGGGTGCAGCCCACGCTGGCGGTGATCATGGAAACCGAACTGTGGCCTAACCATATCCACCAATGCGCCAGGCGCGGCATCCCGGTGGCGCTGGCCAATGCGCGCCTCTCGGCACGTTCGGCCAAAGGCTATGCGCGGTTTGCCAAGCTCACCCGGCCAATGCTCGAAGAGATGAGCCTGATTGCAGCGCAGACCGAAACCGAAGCCGAGCGTTTCCGCGAGTTGGGCGCCCGCCCCGAGTGTGTGCAAGTGACCGGCTCGATCAAATTCGACCTGACGATTGACCCCCAGTTGCTGATCAAGGCCCGCGCACTGCGCGAACAATGGCAGGCGCTGGAGCGCCCGGTGTGGATCGCCGCCAGCACCCATGAAGGTGAAGACGCCATCGTGCTGGCGGCGCATCGGCAGTTGCTGGCCAGCTACCCGAACGCCTTGTTGATCCTGGTGCCGCGCCACCCGGAACGCTTCAACTCGGTGTTTGCGTTGTGCCAAAGCGAAGGGTTCGACACGGTACGGCGCTCGACCGCAACGCCGGTTAGCGCGCAGACACAGGTACTGTTGGGCGACACCATGGGCGAGTTGCTGTTTTTATACGCCCTGGCCGACAGCGCATTTGTGGGCGGCAGCCTGGTGCCCAACGGCGGCCACAACCTGCTGGAGCCCGCAGCGCTGGCCAAGCCGGTATTGAGTGGCCCACACCTGTTCAACTTTCTTGAAATCGCCGCGTTGTTGCGCGAGGCCGGCGCATTGCAAGAGGTTGACGACGCGCAAGGCCTGGCCGTTGCGGTGCAGCGTCTATTTGAGTTGCCTCAGGACGCGCACTGGATGGCCGAGGCCGGGTTGCGTGTGATGCGCACCAACCAGGGCGCTTTGCAGCGCCTGCTGGAGGGTTTGGGTCAATTGCTGTCGCGTTAGTACTTATTCCGTCAGCATGACCAGCGGCAGAAACCAGCGCTCAGCCAGGTTTTTACCTATCTGGCCACGGTGCACATTCACGATGGCTTGCCCGCTTTGTGCGTCGGCCAGTTGCGAGAAGTAGCTCAGCTTGCGCTGTGCCTTGGTTTTCAAATGGGCGACCGCATAGTCGGGCGCGGGCGTATCGACTGCCGGGTAATGGAAGTGCGCATACCACAACGGCGCGCCGTCCCGGTCATTCACGGCGTATTCCTGAATAAAGTCCTGACGCTCACCCTGCAAGTGGATGCGGTCGCCCAAGGCTGCAATTTGCACACGTTTTTGATCCAGCAAGTACTGAAGGTTGCCGTGGGTGGGGGGCAGTTCCTGGCTTAACTGTATACGCAATGTTTCGCCTTCTTGTGTCAGGCGTTGGGCGGCGCTTCGCATGTCATTGATGAGTGTCTGGTCTGCGGGCAGGCGTGACGAGGCAGGCTGAGCCTCAACGGCGTTGTGCAGTTCGGTGGCCAACCGGTCGAGTTTGCGGGCTTCGTTGTTGGCCTGCTCCTGGATTTCCACGGGGTGCCGGCACAGGGCTCGGTATTGCCGCACTTGGTTCAGGTGTCTATCAAATTGCCCAAACAGCTTACGTGCGTCTCCCTTGATGATATTCAGGGCACGAAGCGGGGCTGCCGGTTTAGGGCTATGGGTCTGGATCTCGACCCATTCATCGCCATGTTGTGAGTAGGTCGACAGCAATTGATTGTCGTAACCGGAATGCACTTCAATGACGTCCATCGGCCATTGCTCGCCAGCAGGAATGACATTGCCGATCAAGGTCCCTTTACCACGGGCTTTGATTACTTGGCGCTGCGGTGTACCCGCACCGGAGGACGGGCGCTGGGCAGGCCCTTTACGCGGCTTGAGGGGCGGTTTTATTTCGTTCGCCAGTAGTTTGGTTGCATCTTGGTACAGTGAGTCGAGCAGTTGGACAAGTTTGTCGAAATACGTCATTTCAAGTTCTTCAGCGCTGATCAGGCGGATGCCCTGTAGCGCATCAAGAGCCTGGCCGTAATGTTCAACCAGGCTGTCCAGCACCTCTACGCGCTTGCTCGAGTCGAGCGCCAGGGTCGTGAGTTCGATGTGGGTATTGAGGTGCTCTTTAAGGGGGTCGATGGCCTGATCCAGGCTGCTCTCCACCACCGTGCTGGCCGTTGTGCTTGAGCTGACCATCTTCAGGCACTCAAGCTGCAGGCTCTTCAGGGACAGAGGGCTGTGTCCCGAGAGGGGCAATTGTTTGGCCAGTGGCGCAGCCGCCGCGGCACCGGCATCACTGAGGTTGAACAGCTCATCCAGGTAGCGGTCACGTATTTCGATCCGTTCGATAGCTCTGTCGTTGATGAGTACTTGTTCACCGATAAATTGCTTGAAGCCCTGTGGGTCAGCCTCACCTGCCGCGTCCATGCTGGGGTCAAGTGTGCCGAACTGCGGCCATTTCTTCAGCAAAACCCGCTGCTCCTTTGCCGGAATTGTCATGGCCGTTACTCTGTTTTCAAACGCTTTTTCCAGCAGTGCAATCACGACTCTTTCGTGGAATGGAATCTGAAGTTCCAGGCGTTCCTGGCGCGAATCCAGCAGTTTTTGATAGGCGCTCAATTGTTCTTGCAGTGCCTTGTCAAGGCGATTGCGCAGGGCGGCGAGCTGTTCATCGGTGTAGCGTGGGTCAGCAGTTGCTGTGCTTAGCGCCTTAAAGGTGGCTTCCATTGTTTTATGCAGCGGCTCTTCCGCTTTGAAAAAGTTGTCCAGGTCGGCCTGAAGCTCAATCACACGCGCTGCTTTCTTTTGTTTCAGGGCGGCAATGCGTCTAGGCGGCATGCCGCCTTGCAAGCTCATGCCCAAATCAAACGTCCACAGGCCATTGATGTCTGACTTCACCCGTGGGCCCAAGTGACTGGGGTCGGTACTCGACATGATGACGGCACCACCTTTGATGTCGACTTCGACGGGGTACAGGTCATTATCGACCAGGGCGCACCACCTGTTGGTAATGCGGTATAGGCCTTTGTGTGCACCTGAGGCTTGCGCGGTGGGGAGGGTCGCCGGGCGAGCAACCTTGAACTCGTCAAGTCGTTTGATTTGGCTCGCCGTCAGGTGATTGCGAGCACTGGTGAAACGAAAATCAAGCACCGTACTGTCCGCGTTGGGGAACTCACCGGCCAGCGCCACGAGCCCCGTAACGATTTTTGGAGGGGCGGGGGCTGGCCAGTGTTGCGGGTCGTGAGCGGGGGCGAAAGGCCGCCGGGTTTGACGCGACATTGTTGAAGACACCCGCGGCAGCCGGGGTAGGGCGTTCAGGGTGTAGTGGAACAACATCATGCCGACGTTGAACAGTACATCGGTGATGGCAAGCTCCCGTGTGGCCGGATCACTGCTGGCCAGTGCGGGAATGGTCTGGCTTACCGTGTTCACCAGCCCCAGCAAGCCCCCTGTGATCATCAGCGCACGAGGCAACGCCGGCGCAAGCAGCAAGCTGTTAAACACCAGGCTGGTGCCTTCAAAAAAGACACGCCAGCGACTTTCACGGTTGGACACCGACTCGGTTTTTGCCTGTTCGACCAAGGCTCTGGCGTTGCACCCATACAGGAATAGCATCAGTTGGCCATTGAGCAGGAATTGCAGCAGTTCGTTGCTGATGCCATTGGTGGCTAGCGTCGCGGGGGCGGGGATTTCGAGGGGAGTAAACTCACTGCCCAACCCAAAGCGCACGTAATGAGGCTCTTTAATGCCGCCATTGGCATAGATCGGACGGGCAGTATCGCTTAACCAGATCAGAATGCTGTCTTGCAACTCGCCAGGCTCAGCAATAGCGTTTAACAAGGCATCACGTGTGGGGAATTCCAGCAGTGCCTTGGCGTAGAACGGGCGGTAAAGCACGTGCGGACCGTGCTCAATATGGCTGGGTTCGATGATGAACATATTGCTGACGATATCAGGTACGGCCTCGGGTTTTCGTATCAGTGCCAGACGCCGGATCACCACGGGCTGCCCTTCAATAACCCGCTCGTCTGCACCGGGCTGTACCACTGCGGCCACATAACGTGCGCCGAGCCGGGTCATGCCGTTGGCTTTTTTGAGGCTCAACTCCAGGGCTTCCAGGGGCAGTTGAACATTCATTTGTTCGGCAAACAGCTTCTCGCGCTCTTGCGAGGCCGGGGTGTTGCTCAGCAGCAGGCTTTCAAGGTGTTCAGGGTAAACCTTGCCAATATCGGCCTGCTCTATCAGGCCATCACTGCGGATGATGTAATCGGGCGTTAGCCAGGCGGGTAGGGCTAACCCCATGCGATGCCCTAGGGTTAAGCGGCCGGTGGGGCGCCCGACCAGGTTTTTCAGGGCCAACTCGGTCAGGCTCAGGGTGATCGGTTCGATGATACCGATGGTATTCAACACGCCGGTCGCGACATGAAAGGTCAGTTGTATGTCATCTGGGTGGGGAAGCGCGGGGTGGGCGGTGAGTCCGGGCTCGAACTGCTGTTGGTCGCGTTGCAGGAGTTGCTGCAAGGTATCACCGGCATAGGTGTGAATGCCGGTGATACCGTGCAGATAGGTATTACCCCCGCTGCTTTTTTTGACCCGGGCCAGGCCCAGGCTGTATTCGCGGTAAAGCGCTTTATCGGCCGGGGAGGCCGTGTCAAGCCAGTCGGGCACGTTCGCTTTGAGGGTGGCGAGTTGTTGCCGTTTGGTTTGAGGCGAGTCAGCAAAAAACGCTGCAGTATCGATGAGTGTGCGGTAGAGCGTTTGCAGTGACTGCGGGCCAATACGGGCGGGTAAAGTGAGCGAGGCAATACGCTCCATGTGCCGGTTCAAAAGGGCGGCCGCGGCAGCGTCGAACACGTTGCCCTCCAGTTCGAAACGCGTGAGCCGAATCTCGGCTGCCACATACCGTTCGCGGCTCTGTTTGAGCTCACTGAGGCTCAGGTCGTCCAGGTTTTTAAACGTGCGGACGCTACCGTCTGGGTGAAGATTGAGCACTTGTTTTTGCGTGGTAAGCACGATCCACTGGCTGAGCCTGGAACGATTCACATCGTTATCCTGAAAAGTGGCTTTAAGCCAGTAGGCGCTGACAGCGCCCTCTCCGAACTGGCGAACCCGCGCTTCGCGTCCAGGAAACTGAATGATCTGGTTGATCGCCTCGCGAGCGTCGCTGTTCAAGTCTTTCTGTTTAAGCGCCCCCAAGGTCAAGGTGTCCCGAATCACATCACTGAGCCAGCGCCAGCGGCTCGCGCCGGTACTTGAAGGCTGCATCCAATAGTCATTAAGCGCACTTTGCAGGCCGATCGGCAGGCGCCACGCCAACTCTTTGACCAATGTTGCGATGACCTTCATGTTCAGTTCGCCGGCGGGCAGGCGTAGCCACTTGGGTGCCTCGTCTACCAAGTAGTAAGGTTGGCGGTTGACCGGGGTCAGATCCAGTTCGGTCCCGCTGCCCAGATAGTTCATGACCTTGGGCATGAACGGGTGAAGGGCCCAGCCGCCTCCCGGAATAGGAACCGCCAGCCGTGTGCGCGTGAGGTCGATAATCAGTGTGGGGTAGTGCTCGGCAATCGCAGCGGCAAGCATCTGCCGGGCGACGGTCTCAAGGGTAGGCGGGTTGTCGAACTCGGCTTGCACCGCGTTTTGTGTGGGTACGAAGGGTGTGTTGTCAGACGTGGCAGAGGGTTCTAGCGGCATCGGGGGTGTTCCTGTGTTGAATTCCAAGAGGTCATGCGGGCAATGCCGCATTAACCTCTGGAACACGCACGGAACGGTGGTATCCGGTTACTTCATTTTCCCGCTGAACGTATGTTGGCAGCCGCTTCCTGGGCCAGGTCTGGGGGCAGGAAGTCTTTGTCCGGGTTGTAATCGGCTTTCAGGTAACGCGACAACGCATCCAGATCGCCCGGGTTCAACGTACCCGCCGCCTGTTTAAGGCGCAGGTTGTCGAGGATGTAGTCGTAGCGGCTGTTGTTGTAGTCACGCACCGAGTTGTACAGCTGGCGCTGGGCGTCGAGCACGTCAACGATGTTGCGCGTGCCCACCTGGTAACCGATTTCTGTGGCTTCCAGGGCGCTCTGGTTCGAGATGATCGACTGTTTACGTGCTTTCACCTGCTCGACATCGGTATTCACCGCGCGGTGCAGGTTGCGGGTGTTTTCTACTACCTGGCGGCGCAGTTGCTCACGCTGCTGCTCGGTCTGGTCCAGACGTGAGTACGACTCGCGCACTTGCGAGCTGGTCAGGCCGCCGCTGTAAATCGGGATGTTCAACTGAATGCCGATGCTGGTCTGATTGACCGGGCCGCCATAGCGCTGGTTCAGGGCGTTGGGGTTGGTCAGGCCGAAGGCATCGTTGTCACCGGACTTGTATTGCGCCACCGCGTCCACGGTCGGTGCGTGGCCGGCCTTGCGTTGCTTGAGGGTGTCTTGCGCGGCGTCTACCGCGTAGTTACTGGCCAGCAAGTTGAGGTTCTGCTGCGCGGCGGTGTCGACCCAGGCTTTGGCGTCGTTCGGCGTGGGCGGCAAAATCGGCAGGCTGTGGCGCATGCCCTCAATGGCGTTGTACTGGCGGTTGGTCAGCGTGACCAACGCTTCAAAGGCGTCTTCGACCTGGCGCTTGGCGAGCATGCGGTTGGCCCGCGCGGTGTCGTAGCTGGCCTGGGATTGCAGCACGTCGGTCTTGTCCGACAGGCCCACATCAAAACGCTCGCGGGACTGGTCCAGTTGACGCTTGAACGCGGCTTCTTCGGCCTTGGTCGCGGCCAGGGTGTCCTGGGCACGCAACACTGAGAAGTAAGCATTGGCGCTTTGCAGAATCAGATTTTGCTCAGTGGCCGAGAGTTGCAGCGCGGCCTGTTCATTGATCGACTCGGCCGCCTTGAGCTGGAACCAGCGGTCAATGCGAAACAGCGGCTGGGCCAGTGTGGCCTGGTAAACCATCAGGCTGCGGTTGGTGGTCATCGACGGCCTGTCGATGGAGGTGCGCACACTGCTCGACTCGGCGCCACCCGACAGATTAGGCAGCAAACCGGCGCGGGCCTGGGGCACGACTTCCTTTTGTGCCGAGTAGCTGGCACGGGCTGCCGCGAGGTCGGCGTTGTTGTCGACAGCTTCCTGGTAAACGCTGACCAGACCGTTTTGGTTGGACACGGGCGCGGGTGAATCCACAGCCATAGCGTTGGTCGCCCAGGACACGGCGATAGCCAGCGAGAGTTTGCGCAGCATGAGCGATCCCTAGTTCAATAATGCGAAATTGATTGTCGAGGCCGTGTTCTGGCACTCGGAGTTACAAGACGTAGCGAGTGTAGTTGCCGTGACACCTTGCAACAATGCCGTTGTTGCCTCTTTCGTCATGCTGTTTATTTCAGGGTTGGCGTTCTGCCACACACTTCTTTATATTGGCCGTGTTCTTGTCGGGGTGCCTTGCTATGAGGCTGAGATCGAATAATTTCGGATCCCGTTGAACCTGATCAGGTTAGCGCCTGCGTAGGGAACAAGATTTCTCGTCTCCCGGCGAGTCCTCTTGAGTGCCGTCCGGGATCGATTGTTCAAAAAATGATCAATCGTTCGAGGTCGTCACTCAGCACCCAGTCCTTGGGCGCGTCCGTGCTTTTTTCAGGTTCTCTCTCCGACAATCCACCTGGATGCAGTCTGGAGAGCCGTGATGAGTACAACACTAAAAAACGCGATCAATCTCAGTGATTCGGCCAAGGTCGATGAGCAGTCGGTCAAGCCGTTTACCCGCTCGCAAAAAGTTTACGTACAGGGTTCGCGCCCGGACATTCTGGTGCCGATGCGTGAAGTCAGCCTTGATATCACGCCGACCGATTTTGGCGGTGAAATCAATGCGCCGGTATTGATCTACGACACTTCAGGCCCGTATACCGACCCTTCAGTACAGATTGACGTGCGCAAAGGCCTGGGCGACGTGCGTTCAGCCTGGATCAATGACCGCGATGACACCGAACGCCTGCCGGGCCTGAGCTCGAACTTCGGGCAAATGCGCCTCGATGACGCCGAACTGACCAAACTGCGTTTCGCCCACGTGAAAAACCCGCGCCGGGCCAAGGGCGGGGCCAACGTCACCCAGATGCACTACGCGCGTCAGGGCATCATCACCGCCGAGATGGAATACGTCGCCATCCGCGAAAACATGAAGCTGCAAGAAGCCCGTGCGGCGGGCCTGCTGGACCAGCAGCACGCCGGTCACAGCTTCGGCGCCAACATCCCGAAAGAAATCACCCCGGAGTTCGTGCGCGACGAAATCGCCCGCGGCCGCGCCATCATCCCGGCCAACATCAACCACGTTGAGCTGGAGCCGATGATCATCGGCCGTAACTTCCTGGTGAAGATCAACGGCAACATCGGCAACAGTGCGCTGGGCTCCTCCATCGAAGAAGAAGTAGCCAAGCTGACCTGGGGCATTCGCTGGGGCTCGGACACGGTCATGGACTTGTCCACCGGCAAGCACATTCACGAAACCCGTGAGTGGATCATCCGCAACTCGCCGGTGCCGATCGGCACGGTGCCGATTTACCAGGCGCTGGAAAAGGTCAACGGCGTGGCCGAAGACCTGACCTGGGAGCTGTTCCGCGACACCCTGATCGAGCAGGCAGAGCAGGGCGTGGACTACTTCACCATCCACGCCGGTGTGTTGCTGCGCTACGTGCCGCTGACCGCCAAACGCGTGACCGGCATTGTGTCGCGGGGCGGTTCGATCATGGCCAAGTGGTGCCTGGCGCACCACAAAGAGAACTTCCTCTACACCCATTTCGACGAAATCTGCGAAATCATGAAGGCCTACGACGTCAGCTTCTCGCTGGGCGACGGCCTGCGTCCGGGTTCGATTGCCGACGCCAACGACGCGGCGCAGTTCGGTGAGCTGGAAACCCTCGGCGAGCTGACCAAAATCGCCTGGAAGCACGACGTGCAATGCATGATCGAAGGCCCGGGCCACGTGCCGATGCAGTTGATCAAAGAGAACATGGACAAGCAGCTGGAATGCTGCGACGAGGCGCCGTTTTATACCCTCGGCCCGCTGACCACCGACATCGCGCCGGGCTACGACCACATCACCTCGGGCATTGGCGCGGCGATGATCGGCTGGTTCGGGTGCGCCATGCTCTGTTACGTCACGCCCAAAGAGCACTTGGGCTTGCCGAACAAAGATGACGTGAAGACCGGCATCATCACCTACAAAATCGCTGCCCACGCCGCGGACTTGGCCAAAGGCCACCCCGGTGCGCAAATCCGCGACAACGCGTTGAGCAAGGCGCGTTTCGAGTTCCGTTGGGAAGACCAGTTCAACCTTGGCCTGGACCCGGACACGGCGCGTTCGTACCACGACGAAACCCTGCCGAAAGACTCGGCAAAGGTCGCGCATTTCTGCTCCATGTGCGGGCCGAAATTCTGCTCGATGAAAATCACCCAGGAAGTGCGCATCTACGCCGCCAACCAACGCATTGAAGCGGTCGACGTCGACGTGGCCAAAGGCCTGGCGGAACAGGCCGAGCGCTTCAAGCAGGAAGGCAGCCAGTTGTACAAGAAGGTGTGATGTAAGCAGTTCCCCTTGTGGGAGCGGGCTTGCTCGCGATGCGAACGACGCGGTCTGCATGTGAAACCGTGTCGACACCCTCGCGAGCAAGCCCGCTCCCACGGGTTTGATTTTCCGGCACCTTCTTTCTCTTCAAGAGACTCTTTCCTTGAACACACCCAGCACTTACTCGCCGGATACCGCCGTCCCGTTGGACAAGCGCGTCTTCGGCGCTCGCGATCTGTTTTCCTTGTGGTTCTCCCTCGGCGTCGGGCTGATGGTGTTGCAGACCGGGGCCTTGTTGGCGCCGGGGCTGGGCCTGTCGGGTTCGCTGCTGGCGATTTTTCTCGGCACTTTGGTCGGCGTGGCGTTATTGGCGTCGGTCGGGGTGATCGGCAGCGACACGGGGCTGTCTTCAATGGCCGCGCTAAAACTCAGCCTGGGCAGCCGCGGTGCCATGCTCCCTGCCGTGTTGAACGTTCTGCAACTGATTGGCTGGGGCTCGTTTGAAATCATTGTGATGCGCGATGCCGCCAGCCTGCTCGGCGCGCGGGCCTTCAGTGAAGGCAGTTGGCTGAGCAACCCGCTGCTCTGGACATTATTCTTCGGCGCCCTGGCCACGTTGCTCGCGGTCAGCGGGCCGTTGGCGTTTGTGCGCAAGATCTTGCGCAAGTGGGGCATCTGGCTGTTGCTGGCCGCGTGCCTGTGGCTCACCTGGAACCTCTTCGCCAAGGCTGATCTGGCCGCGTTATGGGCGCAGAAGGGCGACGGTTCGATGCCGTTCGCGGTGGGTTTCGACATTGCGATTGCCATGCCACTGTCGTGGCTGCCGCTGATCGCCGACTATTCGCGCTTCGGCAAACGCGCCAAAAGCGTGTTTGGCGGCACCGCGCTGGGCTTTTTGATAGGCAACTTCTGGCTGATGAGCCTGGGCGTGGCCTACACCCTGGCGTTCGCGCCGAGCGGTGAAGTCAATGCGCTGCTGTTGGCGCTGGCAGGGGCGGGGCTGGGGATTCCGTTGTTGCTGATTTTGCTCGACGAATCTGAAAACGCCTTCGCCGATATTCACTCGGCGGCCGTCTCCAGCGGGTTCTTGCTGCGCTTAAAAGTTGAGCACCTGGCCTTGGCGATTGGCGTTATCTGCACGTTGATCGCCCTGCTGGCGCCGCTGGCGCAGTACCAGAACTTCTTGCTGCTGATTGGCTCGGTGTTTGCGCCGTTGTTCGGCGTGGTGCTGGTGGACCACTTCATTGTGCGTAAACGCAGCGTCGACGTGACACCGGGTGTGCTGCGCTGGCCGACATTGCTGGCCTGGTTGGGCGGGGTGCTGACCTACCACCTGCTGGCAAACTTCTACCCGGATGTCGGCGCAACCTTGCCGGCATTGTTGCTGGCCGGGCTGCTGATGTGGGTGTTGGGCCGCAAACGCTAACCCACAACCACAACCCACTGTAGGAGCGAGCTTGCCTCGCGATCTTTTGATCTTTTTAAAAGATCGCGAGGCAAGCTC
>NZ_JASCPQ010000114.1:0-14979 GCF_029959305.1 Pseudomonas sp. PS01297 | reverse complement strand
GGCTTGCTCGCGATTCAGACGACTCGGTGTATCAGGTACACCGCGTCGATGCTATCGCGAGCAAGCCCGCTCCCACCGGTTCAAATCCACTCATCTGCCAGGTGGTGTTCGGCCCAGGTGCGTACGTCGGCGTAGGGGTAGTTTTCCAGGGCGGCAAAACCTGCAATCGAACGCGCTTTGATCTTGGTGAATAACGGCACGCTGATGCCGCATAAAAACCGGGTCACGCGTTCCGCCGGTGGATAACTGCCTGTGTACTCCTGATGCTTGTGGATAAAAGCACCGCACAGCGCTTCAAAGTTTTTATCCACAAGCGGCGCCAGCGCGGGCGGATCGGGCAAGCGCGCAATCTGCCCCGCACACACAGAACAATGCCCGCACTGCTGCGGCGCCTGCTCATCGCCAAAGTACTGGGCCAGCCGATAACTCAGGCAGGTATCACTGGAGAACAGCGCCAACATTGCGTGGATACGCGCAATTTCGCTGCGCTCATGGGCGGTGAAGTACTGATGCAACTCAAGGCTCAGCGCCTGTGCATCTACCTCAGTCACCAGCACGTTATAGACCTCGGTCATCTGCTTGCTTTCAAGCTCGATCCAGCCCTTCTCCTGAAAGTAATCCAGCGCCTTGACCACTCGATTGCGGTCCGCCTGATGCTGTTCGTAGAGGCTGTCGAAGTTTACCGTGGCCCAGGTTCGGGCACGGCTGGAGGTCTGGATAATCGCCGCTACAAACTGTTGACGCTCGCCTTCAAACTTGGCCAGCAAGGTGTCGGGTTCAATCAAGAACTTGAAACGGTACTCGGCAAAATAGGCATAACGCGGGGCGATCAAGCCGCGTAACTCCAGCTGCACCAAGAGGGTTTTGAGGGGTAACTGGCGGATGTTGCTCTGGTCCGAAAGCGGCATCAGCATGAACTCCCACTGCCCTTCGGCAATCGCTGCACTCAGTTCCTCCAGCACACAGCGAATGCCTTGCAGCTCTGGCGTGTCGCCATACACAAAGTTTTCCAGGACATTGAGGCTGTCGCGATTGGCCAGGACCAGACACTCGGACGTTGCGCCATCGCGACCGGCGCGGCCGATTTCCTGGCTGTAGTTTTCAATCGACTTGGGCAGGTCAAAATGCACCACGTTGCGGATGTCACTTTTGTCGATGCCCATGCCGAAGGCGATGGTCGCAACGATGCAATTGAGTTGGCCCGCCATGAACTGGCGCTGGATGCTTTCCCGTTGCTCGTGGGGCAAGCCTGCGTGGTAAGCGTTAGCGCTGATCCCGTGTTGGCTCAGGTGTTGGGCGATCTGCTCGGCGGTTTTTTGCAACGTGACATACACAATGCTCGGCTGGCCTGGACGCTCGCCCATCCACTGTACCAAGCGCTGACGCTTGGCCGTGCCGGTGACGGGCTCGACCCACAAATCCAGGTTGGCGCGATAAAAACCGGTGGTGACGACATCCGACTCGGCAATCGCAAATTTGCGCTGCATGTCAGCGATCACAGCGGGCGTAGCCGTGGCCGTCAGCAGCAAAGCTTGCGGGATATTGAACTGGTGCTGGTAGTCCGGCAGCTTCAAGTAATCCGGGCGAAAGTTATGCCCCCACTCAGAAATACAGTGCGCCTCGTCCACCACCAGTAACGAAATGGGTACCTGCTGCAAAAAGTGGCGAAAGCGTTCGTTCTTCAGGCGCTCGACCGACACCATCAGAATCTTCAACTCCCCCGCCTTGGCCCGCGCCATGACAGCGCTGGCCTCATCGCGGCTTTGCACCGAGTCGATACTGGCGGCGGCAATGCCATGACGCTGCAAAAACGCCAACTGATCCTGCATCAGCGCCAGCAGCGGCGACACCACCAGCGTCAGATGCGGCAGCAACAACGCCGGCAACTGGTAACACAACGACTTGCCCGACCCCGTCGGAAAAATCGCCGCCGCCGAACGCCCGGCCAGCACCGCACTGATCGCCGCCTCTTGGCCTGCGCGAAACTGTGGATAACCGAAAACCTGTTCCAGGGTGTTGTACATCGCTGTCACTCCATTGACCGCCGCAGAGTCCTGAACCGTAGCGCAGGGTTTGCGGCGAATCGAGAAAAGGCCGGGGGCAAATTGAGAGGGGATGATACAGGGTCAAGCGCTCGTCGCTGTCCAGAGCCTTGAATGGCAACCTTACGAACCCACCTAAAGCCCGGGGCATCGATTTCTTATTTGGTTTATGGTGCTGGGACAGGTTGAAACGAAAAACAGGGGAAACACATGAGCGAGATAGACTCTGCACACTTCGACAGTATTGATCCTGATGATGCTCCTGAACTGACAGACGTTTTTTTTGCGCGTGCTGATGAGTTTAAAGGCACTCAACTAATCAAACGTGCAGAGCATCGGCTGGCAAACGCGGATGAATGCAGCATTGGCGGACTGGCTAAAAAACCACTCGCCTGAAGAGCTGTCTTGAGCCAATTTACGGACTATCCATCATGAAACTCGCCAGCACCCTCCCCGACACCTCGGCCCTGCGCGAGCTGATGCAGTTGCTGCATGAAGAAATCGGCCTGCCTGAGCACAAGACCATCAGCCTCAAGACCTCGATCAACCTCGACCTGGGTTGCAATGGCAGCGATGCCCAACATTTGATGGAAAGCTTGGAGGAGCGCTTCGGGCTGGAACTGACCGATTACGATGCGTATCGCTATTTCCACCCGGCGGGCAACGACCCGCATTTCAAGCGCAACGCCAAAGGCCGGGGCAACAAGGTGCCGCTGACCATTGGCATGCTGTATGAAGCCATCACACTCGGGTATTGGGACACACAAGCCCTGGAAGCCTGAACTGGACCTGTAGGAGCGAGCTTGTCTCGCGATCCTTTAATCTTCAGGCACAAAAAAACCGCCCTTTCAGGCGGTTTTTTTGTAGATCAATGCGCTAACCGATGCTTACAGCTTCGGGCCAGCAGCTTTGATCGCGTCGCTGACGTCGAACTTCTTGAAGTTCTCGACGAACAGGCCAGCCAGGGCTTTGGCCGCTTCGTCGTAGGCTGCTTTGTCAGCCCAGGTGTTACGTGGGTTCAGCAGGGCAGTGTCAACACCCGGTACGGCCAATGGCACGTCGAGGTTGATGGTGTCCAGGTGCTCGGTTTCTGCGCCGATCAGAGCACCGCTCTGGATCGCTGCAATCACGCCACGGGTGGTCGGGATGTTGAAGCGCTTGCCAACGCCGTAGCCACCGCCAGTCCAACCGGTGTTAACCAGGTAAACCTTGGAGCCGAAACCGCGGATGCGCTTGATCAGCAGCTCTGCGTATTCGCCAGCAGGACGTGGGAAGAATGGCGCGCCGAAGCACGTCGAGAAGGTCGACTTGATGCCGCTGCCCGAACCCATTTCAGTCGAACCTACCAGCGCGGTGTAACCCGACAGGAAGTGGTAAGCCGCTTGTTCTTCGCTGAGGATCGACACCGGTGGCAGAACGCCGGTCAGGTCGCAGGTCAGGAAGATCACAGCGTTTGGCTCGCCACCGAGGTTTTTCGGTGCGCGTTTTTCGATCAGTTCACGCGGGTAAGCAGCACGGCTGTTTTGCGTCAGGCTGTCGTCTGCGTAGTCCGCTTTTTTGGTGACTGGATCAATAACAACGTTTTCCAGTACCGCGCCGTGCTGGATGGCTTTCCAGATTACCGGCTCGTTTTTCTCGGACAGGTCGATGCACTTGGCATAGCAACCGCCTTCGATGTTGAACACTACGCCCACGCCCCAGCCGTGTTCGTCGTCACCGATCAGGTAACGGCTTTCGTCAGCCGACAGGGTGGTTTTACCGGTGCCCGACAGGCCGAAGAACAGGGTCACGTCGCCCTCTTCGCCCATGTTGGCTGCACAGTGCATCGGCAGAACGTCGACTGCTGGCAGCAGGAAGTTCTGAACCGAGAACAGGGCTTTTTTCATTTCGCCGGCGTAACGCATGCCTGCGATCAGCACTTTTTTGGCTGCAAAGTTGATGATCACACAACCGTCGGAGTTGGTGCCATCACGCTCTGGCTCGCACACGAAGTTCGGTGCGTTGATGATTTGCCACTCGTCTTTGCCCGCTGGGTTGTACTGTTCCGGGTTGATGAACAGGCAACGGCCAAACAGGTTGTGCCACGCGGTTTCGGTGGTCATTTTGACGGGCAGGTAGTGCGCCGGATCAGAGCCTACATGAACGTGAGAAACGAAACGCTCACGCTCAGCCACGTAAGCCGAAACACGGTCCCACAGCGCGTCGAACTTATCGGCCGGGAACTTGCGGTTGATCGGGCCCCAGGCGATTGCGTCCTGAGTAGTCGGTTCTTCAACAATGAAGCGGTCAGCAGGTGAACGACCCGTGCGATGGCCGGTACGAACAACCAGTGCACCGCTGTCGGCAAGCTCGCCTTCACCACGGTTCAGGGCTTCTTTTACCAGTTCGTCGATGCTCAGATCGATGTGCACGGCGTTATTAGCTTGCGTCATGAGGTTCCCCGTCGGCCATTGGCCGAGTGCGCCAAACGTTTTGTAGTAGAAATAGTTGCACTACTACCGCGAAAAAAGTGGGCCGGATTATGCCAGAAATGGCCAAAAAGAGTAGGGCCCACCTGTCAGAACCGCGCAAGAACGGTAATTGACAGGTGTTTCACCTGCGCTGAAACGTTTTAGTGATGAGTATTGGAAGGCGACTGAACACCCGCGCCGGAGAATAATTGATCCACATCGGCCGCATCGAACAGGTATTGAGCGTTACAAAACTGGCAATCGATCTCGATATGACCACCGTGTTCGGCCACCAGATTGAGCGCATCTTCATGGCCCAGGCTGGTCAATGCATTGCCTGAACGCTCACGCGAGCAGCTGCATTTGAACTCAAGTGCTTCTGAGTCGAACACGCGCACGGTTTCTTCGTGGTACAGACGGTGCAGGATGGTTTCGTTGTCCAGCCCCATCAGCTCTTCAGCCTTGAGCGTATCGCCCAGCATCAGCAGTTCTTTCCACTTATCGGCACGCTCGTCTTCGTCATCGATCACGTCGACCGGCAGTTGCTGCAAGAACATGCCACGTGCACGCAGGCCATCCGCTTTCAGCCAGAAGCGCGTAGGCACTTGCTGAGACATGACGAAGTAATTGGTGAAGCAATCCGCCAGCGTGTCGCCATCCAGGTCCACAAAACCCTGGGAGCGCTCGCCCACTTTGGGCACTACGGTAATGGCCAGCAGGCCGTCTGGCAGCAGGTCGGCCAAGGTGGCATCCGGGGCAATCTGCTCAGGATCAAAACGGGCCAGGCCACGGATTTCGCGCTCGCTGGTGCACTCGATGGTCAACAGTGGCACCGGGCCTTCGGAACGCGCTTGCAGGCTCAGCAAACCGTCGTTTTTCTGGTTGCCCACCAGCAACGCCGCTGCCGCCATCAACTCGCCCAGCAATTGTTGGACCGGTGCTGGGTAGTTATGTTTTGCCAACACTTCTGCGTAGCTGTGCTCCAGCGAAACCAGCTCGCCACGGGCATCGCAGGTGTCAAACATAAAGCGTTGGGTGGCGTCTTTTTGAAGGTCGTTTTTAAGTAGATCGGACATAAGAATAGAGTTCTGAATGGGTTACTTAATGTAGGTGGGGCTTTGACAGGCCGCTGGCTAATAACCCTATATGGCGTTTCACCTGCGCAGTTACAAGTCATGTCTGCACAGACACGACGCACGGCAAAGCAATGGCAGCCCACAACGTACCCGCCGTCGCCGTTGTTACAAATCGCTCACATCATGCAACTGGTGCAGTTGGCGACGTTGTTTTTTGGTCGGTTTGCCGTCAGTACTGATCCCCATCGCCCCGGCCTTGCGCAGCGCGGCCGCGTTTTCGCGCTTGGCGATGCTTTGTTCGGTTTCGGCATACAGCGTTTGCGCCTCAGGGGCGCCACGACGTACGACTGACAAGGCTTTGACTTCGACGGTGCGCTCTTCAAGCCCTACCCGAATCTGCAACTCATCACCCACACGCGGCTCTTTGCTGGGCTTGCAACGCTCGCCACGGCAGTGAACCTTGCCACTTTCAATGGCCGCCTTGGCCAACGCCCGGGTTTTATAGAAGCGTGCGGCCCATAGCCATTTGTCCAGCCGGACTTTGTCGTCCTCTTCCTGTTTCTGCGCCATTGGAAGCCCCTTCATTTAAATTCACAGAACTGTACTACTACTTTTGATGAACCAAGGAAGGAATACGCCCGATAGAATGCTCATCTGCCAACACTGCAGCTCAATCACTGCATTGCATCCCCCCGTAGGAAAACTGTCGCCATTTGCCAGCTATTCTGCGTGAATACCGCCTGTTGGCTTTCATGTGTGACCTGCAGGGCCTTTCCTGCAACCTGAATACGTTAATCGCTGGTTACTTATATTGAAGACATTTGATCATTTGACCGTTGTCGGTCTGCGCGAGTGGGTGGCGCTGCCCGATTTGGGCGTTGCCGGCCTGCGCGCGAAAATCGACACCGGCGCCAGTACCTCCAGCTTGCACGCCACCGAGATCGAGCCTTTTGAGCGCGATGGCGTCGAGTGGGTACGTTTCAATGCCCATTTGGGCACGTTGGTACAACTGCGCCACCGTCGCTGCGAAGCGCCGTTAGTGGCGATTAAAACCATTAAGAGCTCAAACGGTCACACACAGGTGCGCTATGTCATACGCACCGACCTGGCATTGGGTGATCATGTGTGGCAAGTCGAATTCACCCTCGCTTGCCGCAAATCGATGCGCTACCGCCTGTTGCTGGGCTCAAAAGCGCTGGTCGACGGCCAATTGGTCGTTAACCCAGGGCAAAAATACGTTCAAGACAAGCCGGTGTTTCCGGTGACTACTACCTCCTCCAAAGGTGCTGCATGAAGATCGCTGTGCTGTCGCGCAACCCGCGTCTGTATTCCACTCGTCGCCTGGTTGAGGCCGGGACCGAACGAGGCCATCAGATGGTGGTGATCGATACCTTGCGCGCCTATATGAACATTGCCAGTCATAAGCCGCAGATCCATTACCGTGGCAAGCCGCTGGAAGGCTTTGATGCAGTGATCCCGCGCATTGGTGCATCCGTGACGTTCTACGGCTGCGCGGTGTTGCGCCAGTTCGAAATGATGGGCGTGTTCCCGCTCAATGAGTCGGTGGCCATTGCCCGTTCACGTGACAAATTGCGCTCGCTGCAATTGCTCTCGCGTCGTGGCCTGGGCTTGCCGGTAACCGGCTTTGCTCACTCGCCGGATGACATCCCGGACTTGATCGAGATGGTTAACGGCGCACCGCTGGTGATCAAGGTGCTGGAAGGCACGCAAGGCATTGGCGTGGTGCTGTGTGAAACCGCGACGGCGGCCGAGTCGGTGATCGAAGCCTTTATGGGCCTCAAGCAAAACATCATGGTGCAGGAATACATCAAGGAAGCGGGCGGTGCCGATATCCGTTGCTTCGTGGTGGGCGACAAGGTGATTGCCGCCATGAAGCGCCAGGCCAAGCCGGGCGAGTTCCGCTCCAACCTGCACCGTGGCGGCAGCGCCAGCCTGATCAAAATCACCCCCGAAGAACGCATGACGGCCATTCGTGCAGCCAAGGTCATGGGTTTGAGCGTGGCGGGGGTTGATATTCTGCGCTCCAACCACGGCCCGCTGGTGCTGGAGGTCAACTCATCGCCGGGGCTTGAAGGGATCGAAACCACCACGGGCAAAAATGTGGCGGGGATCATCATTGAGCATCTGGAAAAAAACAGCGGCCCGAACATGACGCGGACTAAAGGCAAGGGTTAAACGCACGCAAAACGTGTAGGAGCGAGCTTGCCTCGCGATCTTTTAACAGATCAAAAGATCGCGAGACGAGCTCGCTCCTACAGGGTGTGTGTTTAAACGGCGCCGCGCGGCAACATCAAGCCCAACGGTAGCCGGACTCTGGCTTCCAGGCCACCCCCGGCACGGTTGCGCAGCTCAACGTTGCCGCCGTGCATGGAGGCGATGCGTTTTACAATCGCCAGGCCCAGGCCTGTGCCTTTGCCGCCTCGGGCACGGTCACCGCGAATAAACGGATTGAAGATGTCTTCAAGCTCCGACGGGTCAATGCCCGCACCGCGGTCCATCACACTCAGTACCACGTAAGGCGCGCTGGTATCGCCCGACACATAGGCGGCCACTTCAACGTCATCCCCCGCATGGTGCAAGGCATTGCCGATCAAGTTATTGAGCAGGCGCTTCATCGATACCCGACGCAACGCAAACGGCTGAATGGGCTGCAAGCGCAAGCGCACCTGTTCGTCATTCTGGTTATACGGCGCAACGACTTCGCGGATCAGTTCGCACAGGTCAACTTCTTCAACCGGCTCATCGCGACCGTCGCGGATAAACGCCAAGAATTGATCCAAAATGGCGTCCATGTCTTCAATGTCGCGCACCATGTCGTCAGTCAGGTCGTTGTGGTTGCCCATCAACTCCAGCGACAAACGCAAGCGCGTCAACGGCGTGCGCAAGTCATGGGACACACCCGCCAGCATCAGTTCGCGCTCGCGGCCTGCCTGCTCCACATCTTCAGCCATCTGGTTGAAGGCGCTGTACACCTCGGTCATTTCGCTCGGTGTATCACTGATCGGCAACCGCACGCTGCGCCCCTGCCCCAGTTGCCTGGCCGCATAAACCAGCCGTTTAAGTGGCTGATTGAGCTGGCTGACGAAAATCCACGCCGAGGCGGTGGATAACAACCCAATGGCCAGGAACCAGCCCAGTACGCTCCAGATTTTTTGCCCACGCAGCGGATGCGGGTACAACGGTACCTTCAGCCAACCATCGCCCAGGCTCGGCGCTCGTACCCACAGCGCCGGGGGCGAGTGCATGCGCAAACGCACTTCGGTGTCAGCGCCCAGTTCGGCCTGCATCTGACGCTCGTAGATCTCGCTGTAAGGCCAGTGTTGCTCGCCTTCTGGCACCCCGCCGCCCACCACACGCGTCAACGTTGCGGCATCGGCGATCTTGGCGCGGTTCTCTTCATCGGCCGCCCAGTAGGCGCGCAGCACCAGGCCCACGCCGTGGCTGTATTGGCGGTCGACCAACATATCTTCGTTCATCAACAGATAAACCAGGGTCAATGCCTTGGAGAACAGGACGACGATAAGCACCAGCCAGAGGGTGCGGGAGAAAAAACTTTGGGGGAACCACAGAGGGGTTTTCATAGATGGCGCTTTACACGTTGCAGGGACGAGTACCAAGACCCGCAAGAGAATGAAGTGCGAGCCACCCGGCGCCCTAAGGCCGCTGGGTGACTCGCGCCTGCACAGGCGACATCACTTGGTTGCGTTGCCATCCGGCACGAACACATAACCGACACCCCAAACCGTCTGGATGTAGCGCGGTTTGGAAGGGTCCGGCTCGATCATGCGGCGCAGGCGGGAGATTTGAACGTCGATTGAACGCTCCAGTGCATCCCACTCACGGCCACGGGCCAGGTTCATCAGCTTGTCGCGGGTCAACGGCTCGCGCGCATGCATGACCAACGCCTTGAGTACGGCAAATTCACCGGTGGTGAGCATGTGTACTTCATCGCCCCGCTTGAGTTCGCGCGTGGCCAGAGACAACTCGTAATCACCAAAGGTAACGCTTTCGTCTTCGCTGCCCGGTGCACCCGGCACAGGCGCAGACTGACGACGCAACACGGCACGCACACGCGCCATCAGTTCATCAGGGTTGAAAGGTTTGGCCAGGTAGTCATCAGCGCCCAGTTCCAGGCCCTTGATGCGGCTCAGCTCGTCGCCCTTGGCGGTGAGCATGATGATCGGCACCCGATTACCCGCGGCACGCAGGCGGCGGCAGGCAGACAGCCCGTCTTCGCCAGGCAGCATCAGGTCCAGTACCACCAGGTTAAATACCTCACGAGCCAGCAAACGGTCCATTTGCTCGACGTTCGGCACAGCCCGGGCGCGATAGCCCTTGCTGACGAAGAAACGCTCCAGCAGGCTGCTCAGCCCTGGATCGTCATCAACGATAAGAATTTTTTCGCCTTCAGCCGGTTGTGCAATGCTGCTCATTAGATGCTCCTGTGATCTCGGCGCGCATTATGGCTTAGCTGCTGTTATACGCATCGTGTGCATTGTTAGCAGATTTTTCCTTCACGGCCAGTGCGCCGAGTATAGCGGGTGAAGTGCGCAATCCCCTGAATCCGGGAACGCTGGTTATAATGCGCCGCCTTTTGTGTCAGGCAATCTCGGTTTTTTTAAACATTGCGCCAGGATTTATTTTTTCAATGCCTGCCGTAATTTGCTGATTTCACGGGTCAACAGGCTGCCCTTTTGGCCCAGGTAGCGGCGCCCTTCGGGCCGCTCAACCAGTCTCGCAAGCCTTACAGCCCGGGCCTGCGAGCCTGCATCACACTTTGTCAGGTGGTTTTATGGACAGCATCAACAGCCGCATCGCCGAAGAACTTGGCGTGCGCCCGCAGCAGGTCGAAGCGGCCGTCGCTCTTCTGGATGAAGGCTCCACCGTACCCTTCATCTCTCGCTACCGTAAGGAAGTGACAGGCAGCCTGGATGACACCCAGTTACGTCATCTGGAAGAACGCTTGCGCTACCTGCGTGAACTCGACGAACGGCGCATCAGCATCCTCGCCAGCATCGAAGAACAAGGCAAATTGACGCCTGAACTGGCCCGCGACATCAAGCTGGCCGACACCAAGACCCGCCTCGAAGACTTGTATCTGCCTTACAAGCAAAAGCGCCGCACCAAGGGCCAGATCGCCCTGGAAGCCGGTCTCGGCGAACTGGCTGACGGTCTGTTCAACGACCCCAACCTCAACCCGGACACCGAAGCCGTACGTTTTGTTGACGTCGAAAAAGGCGTGGCAGACGTCAAGGCCGCCCTCGATGGCGCCAAGTACATCCTCATGGAGCGCTTCGCCGAAGACGCCAGCCTGCTGGATAAACTGCGCAGCTTCTTGAAGCAGGAAGCCACCCTCAGCGCCCGTGTTATCGCGGGCAAAGAAGAAGAAGGCGCCAAGTTCCGCGATTACTTCGAACACGACGAACCCCTTAAAAGCATGCCGTCGCACCGCGCGCTGGCGATTTTCCGTGGCCGCAACGAAGGCATCCTCAGTTCGTCGCTCAAGGTCGGTGAAGAACTGCCCGGCACGATGCACCCAGGCGAAATGATGATTGCCCAGCGCTTCGGCCTGGAAAACCAAAACCGCCCGGCAGACAAATGGCTGAGCGAAGTGGTGCGCTGGACCTGGAAGGTCAAGCTTTACACCCACCTCGAAACCGACCTGCTGGGTGAACTGCGCGACGCCGCAGAAACCGAAGCGATCAACGTGTTTGCCCACAACCTGCACGACCTGTTGCTGGCCGCACCGGCAGGCCCGCGCGCCACACTGGGCCTGGACCCGGGCCTGCGCACCGGCTGCAAAATCGCCGTGGTCGATGCCACCGGCAAACTGCTTGAGCACGCCACGGTGTACCCGCACGTGCCGCACAACAAGTGGGATCAGACCATCGCGATCATGGCCGCCCTGTGCGCCAAGCATTCGGTTGAGCTGATCGCCATCGGCAACGGCACCGCCAGCCGCGAAAGCGACAAGTTGGCCCTTGAACTGATCAAAAAATACCCGGCCTTGAAAGTCACCAAAGTGATGGTGTCCGAAGCCGGTGCATCGGTGTACTCGGCCTCTGAACTGGCCGCCAAGGAATTCCCGGACCTCGACGTGTCGATCCGTGGCGCCGTGTCGATCGCCCGCCGCCTGCAAGATCCGCTGGCCGAGCTGGTGAAAATCGACCCTAAATCCATTGGTGTCGGCCAATACCAGCACGACGTGTCCCAGCTCAAACTGGCACGCGGCCTGGACGCCGTGGTCGAGGACTGCGTAAACGCCGTGGGCGTGGACGTGAACACCGCATCTGTCGCCCTGCTGGCGCGTATTTCCGGCCTTAACGCCACCCTGGCGCAAAACATCGTGGCCCACCGCGATGAAAACGGCGCCTTCAAAACCCGTGCGGCGCTGAAAAAAGTCAGCCGTCTGGGCGAAAAAACCTTCGAACAGGCAGCCGGATTCTTGCGCGTGATGAACGGTGACAACCCGCTCGACGCCTCGGCCGTTCACCCTGAGGCCTACCCGCTGGTGAAGCGCATCGCCTCGGACACCGAGCGTGACATTCGCTCGCTGATCGGCGACGCCGGCTTCCTCAAGCGTCTGGACCCGAAAAAATTCACCGACGAATCTTTCGGCCTGCCGACCGTCACCGACATCCTGCAAGAGCTGGAAAAACCGGGCCGCGACCCGCGTCCCGAGTTCAAGACGGCAGAGTTCCAGGAAGGGGTTGAAGACCTTAAAGACCTGGAACTGGGGATGATCCTCGAAGGCGTGGTCACCAACGTGACCAACTTCGGTGCGTTCGTCGATATCGGCGTGCATCAGGACGGTTTGGTGCACATCTCGGCTTTGTCCGAGAAGTTCATCAAAGACCCGCGTGAAGCCGTTAAAGCCGGTGACGTGGTCAAGGTCAAGGTCATGGAAGTCGACATCCCGCGCAAACGCGTTGGCCTGTCGATGCGCATGAGCGATACCCCCGGCGAGAAAATCGACGGCGCACGCGGTGCCCGCCCAGGTTCGGCGCCGCGTCAGCAACACTCGGCCCCACGCAAGGAAACAGTCGCCGCTGCCCCGGCCAACAACGCAATGGCTTCGCTGTTCGCCAATGCCAAACAGCTGAAGAAACGCTAATGACGCTGCCTGAGGGTTTGACCCAAAGCGCGTTCAGCGAGTTGATCGGCTGCCGCGTCGAGTCGGTGGAAGACGGCATTGCGCACGTCGCGCTAAGCCTTGAGCCGCAGCTGCGCAACCGTGGCGGCAAAATGCACGGTGGGGTGATTTTCAGCCTGGTCGACATCACCATGGGGCTGGCCTGTTCCGGCGCCCATGGTTTTGACCGCCAAAGCGTGACGATCGAGTGCAAGATCAACTACTTGCGCTCGGTGTCAGACGGCGATGTGCTGTGCATCGCCAAGGTCATCCACCCCGGCCGACGGACGTTTGTCGTCGAAGCGGACGTCATGCAAGGCGACAAACTGGTCGCTAAAGCACAAGGCACGTTCGCTGTCCTGTAGCGGTCATCAGGTCATTTGAGTTAATTTCGGCACTGTGAAAGCAGTGCCGAAATGCGCTCGGAGCGCCGTAATACCGAAACAGGGACGGGGCTGAGCATCACCCCTATAAAGCCAGGCGACCACGCCGGTATAACTTCACCCTTGTAGACCGTCCTGACCACCCCCATATTGGGGCGACTGACGCGTGAAGGAATCTAACTTGAGCGAACTTCTCAACCGCCGCCTTAACTTACTTGGCGAGCGCACACACCTCTCTTTGCTCGAGCAGTGCCTGCATGGTATCGAGCGCGAATGCCTGCGCGTAACGGCCGATGCACGACTGGCGCAGACCCCGCATCCTGAAGAACTGGGGTCGGCGCTGACCAACGACCAAATCACCACTGACTATTCCGAGTCGCTGCTGGAGTTTATTACCCCGGCCCTGCCCGACCCTGCGGACACGCTGGCCAGCCTCGACAAGATTCACCGTTTTGCCTACAGCAAACTCGGCAACGAGTTCCTGTGGAGCCCTTCGATGCCGTGCCCGTTGCCGGCCGAAGAAGACATCCCGATTGCCTACTACGGCACGTCCAACATCGGTCAGCTCAAGTACGTGTACCGCAAGGGCCTGGCCCTGCGTTACGGCAAGACCATGCAGTGCATCGCCGGGATCCACTACAACTTCAGCCTGCCTGAAGCCCTGTGGCCGGTGCTCAAGCACGCTGAGGGCTTTGTCGGCACCGACGGTGATTACCAGTCGGACGCCTACATCGCGCTGATTCGTAACTTCCGCCGTTACAGCTGGTTGCTGATGTACTTGTTCGGCGCCTCACCTGCGCTGGATGCAGGTTTCTTGCGCGGCCGTTCGCACCAGTTGGAGCAACTGGACGCCGACACGCTGTACCTGCCGTTCGCCACCAGCCTGCGCATGAGCGACCTGGGTTACCAGAGCAACGCCCAGGCGGGCCTCACGCCTTGCTACAACAACCTCGACAGCTACACCGACAGCCTGCGCAAGGCCGTGGCGACGCCGTACCCGCCGTATGTCGAGATCGGTACGCACAAAGATGGCGAATGGGTGCAACTGAACACCAACATTCTGCAAATCGAAAACGAGTACTACTCCAACATTCGCCCCAAGCGCGTGACCTACACCGGCGAGCGCCCGATCCAGGCCCTGATGGCCCGTGGCGTGCAGTACGTTGAAGTGCGCCTGCTGGACATCAACCCGTTCCTGCCGGTGGGCATCGACCTGCCGCAAGCGCGCTTCCTGGATGCCTTCCTGCTGTATTGCGCGCTGCAAGAGAGCCCGCAGTTCGAGAGCAGCGAATGCGGCAACTGCACGTCCAACTTCTTGAGCGTGGTCAAAGAAGGTCGCCGCCCGGGCCTGCAACTGCAGCGTCAGGGCCAAGCGGTCGAACTGAAAGAGTGGGCGGCAGAACTGCTGGAAAAAATCGCCCCGGTGGCGGCATTGCTGGACCAAGTGCATGGCGACGACGCCCACAGCAAGGCGCTGGACGATCAGTTTGCCAAAGTTGCCGACGTGTCCCTGACCCCGTCAGCCAAAGTGTTGGCCAGCATGACCGAACACAAGGAAAGCTTCGCCCAGTTTTCGATGCGCCAGAGCCAGGCCCACGCGGAGTACTTTCGCGACACCCCGCTGAGCCCGGAAGACCAGGCCGCCTTCGAAGCCAAAGCCAAGCAATCGCTGCTCGACCAAGCCGAGACCGAGAACAACGAAGTAGGTGATTTCGACCTGTTCGTGGCCTCGTATCAGGCGAGTATTTTGGCGATCAGTAACTAAGGCGACACGGCGACTCTGTAGCCGCTGACGAGGCACGAAGGCTGCGATGGGTTGCGAAGCGACCCCGGACGGCGGTCCTGCGGCCCGCATCGCAGCCTTCGTGCCTCGTC
>NZ_JASCPQ010000113.1:0-15226 GCF_029959305.1 Pseudomonas sp. PS01297 | reverse complement strand
GGTGAAGAGAGACAACTCATGACGTGTAGGAGCGAGCTTGCCTCGCGATCTTTTAGAAGGTCAAAAGATCGCGAGACGAGCTCGCTCCTACACGCCGCGTTTTTGCTTGAGCAGTGCCGCCGCATGATCCGCACGCACGTCGTGGGCTTCGACCATCTGCTTGACCAACCAGTCGAGTTCTTCACCCTTGGCGCCCGCCGTCAGCGCAATGTTGCGCGCATGCAAGGCCATGTGCCCGCGCTGGATGCCTTCGGTCGACAGCGCCCGCAGCGCACCGAGATTTTGTGCCAGCCCGACTGCAACGGCAATTTCCGCCAGTTCCTGAGCACTCTCGACACGCAAAATGCGCAGCGACAACTGCGCCAGAGGGTGAGTTTTGGTAGCACCGCCCACCAGCCCGACCGGCATCGGCATTTCCAGGGTGCCCACCAGATTGCCCTGGCCGTCTTTCTCCCAAGTGGTCAGCGAGCCGTAATGGCCATTGCGACAGGCGTAAGCATGTGCGCCCGCCTCCACCGCCCGCCAGTCATTGCCGGTGGCGACAATCAACGGGTCTATGCCGTTCATGATGCCCTTGTTGTGGGTGGCGGCGCGGTACGGGTCAATCACGGCAAAGTTGTAAGCGTCGAGAATGCCTTCGATCACCTCCTCGCCCTTGAATGCAGGCGTGGTGAGCAACTCGGGGGCGATGCGGATTTGCGCACGGGCCAGACGCAAGTCAGCCAGATTGGAAAGGATGCGCAGGCGCACCTTGGCCCCGGTGATTTCTTCGATCAGCGGTGCCACCGCCTCGGCCATGGTGTTGACCGTGTTGGCGCCCATGGCATCGCGCACATCGACGATCAAATGCGCGACCAGCATCGGCCCACGCGGGCTTTGCGCAAAGGTGTGGACTTCAATGTCCCGGCAGCCGCCGCCCAGCGAGTTGAGGAGTTGGTCTTTGCGGTTCGCCAGCTCGATGATTTCGTCCTTGCGCCGCAACAGGCTCAAGCGCGCATTGAACGGGTCAGCGACATCAACGATCTGCACCTGCGCGCGCATCAAAGGCAACGAACTGGAGGTCTGAAAACCGCCAGCCTCCCGCGCCAGCTTGGCCATAAAGGAGGCCGCCGCCACCACCGAAGGTTCCTCGACCACCATGGGCACGATCACGTCGCGGCCATTGATCTGGAAGTTGCTTGCGACGGCATAGGGCAACTCGAAGGTGCCGATCACGTTCTCGATCATGCCGTCAGCCCGCTCCAGCGCCAGGGCACCCGGTTCACGCAACAGCGCGACGTCATCAGCGGGCAGGTCGAGCAGCGCTTGCAGATGCTGCAAACGCTCGGCGGGCGCCAGGCTACGGAACTTGGGAAGGCGCGAATCAATACTCATGGTTCAATCCTGTGGTCATTATTGTTGTCTTTGAGCGCCACCCTAAAGCGCCCTGTGCCCGCATAAAAGGTACAGTTCGCACAAACAGTACCCAAGCTGTACCCTCGCTAAAAAACAGCAGGATGGCCAACCATGGTGCGTCTGACACTCGCTCAGCAACTGACCGCGTCACTGGTCGAACAGATCGGCAATGGCACTTACCGGGTGGGCGACCGCCTGCCGTCACTGCGTGAATGCATGCGCCTGTTCGGCCATTCGAAAAATACCGTGATCAATGCCTATGAGGCCCTGGCCTCCCAAGGGCTTGTCGAACCGCGCCATGGCCAGGGCTTTTTTGTCCGTCAGGGCAGCCCCAACCACAGCGAGCCGGACGAACCGCAGCCCTATGCGCGGGCGATGGACACCATCTGGCTGATGCGCCAGCAGTTCGTCCGTGAACCGGGGCATTCGCCGCTCGGTGAAGGCTTCCCGCCGGTGGAATGGCTGTTGGACATGCGCCTGGACAAGTTCACCCGCCAGATCATGCGCACCGAGGTCAACACGCTGTTTCGCTACGGTAACCGCCTGGGCAATGCCAGCCTGCGCCAGCATCTGGCGCAAAAACTGGCCAGTTATTCGATCACCGCCAGCCCCCGCCAGATCGTCACCACCCACGGCGCCAACCATGCGCTGGACCTGATCATTCGACGTTTTATTGCCCACAGCGATATGGTGCTGGTTGAAGACCCCGGCTATTACCCGCTGTTTGGCAAGCTGCAACTGCAAGGCGCCCACATGCTCTGCGTACCGCGCCTGGCTGATGGCCCGGACCTGCAGGTGCTGGAGCAACACCTGCGCCGCCACAAACCCAAACTGTTTTTTATCCAGTCGGTAGGCCACAACCCGACCGGTTCGGATATCTCGCCCGGCAAGGCCCATCGGCTGGTGCAACTCGCGCAGCAGCACAACTTCATTCTGGTTGACGATGATGCACTGGCCGACTTTAAACCGGCGTCTGCCATCAAGGTATCTGCGCTCGATCAACTGCAGCGTTCACTGTATGTGGGCAGCTTTTCCAAATCGGTGTCTGCGGCGCTGCGGGTCGGCTTTATCGCCGGCAGCAAGGACGTGATTGATGAGCTGGGGGACTTGAAAATGTTGTTGCACACCAGCTCTTCGGAGCTGTGTGAGCGAACCATGGACGTGATCCTCACCGAGGGGCATTTCCTGCGCCATTTGATTCGCCTGCAAGAACGCCTGCAAGCCGCCACCGCAGCCGGGCTGGCGATGCTCGATGAGATCGGCGCCGAGGTGTTTTGCCGCCCGCACCAAAGCCTGTACCTGTGGGCACGCTTTGCCCACATCGACGACGCCAAAGACCTGACCCGCCAGTTGCAGCCCAAGGGCTTCATGATCGCGCCGGGGCATATCTTTTCTCCCGAACAATCGCGCATCAACCCCTGGACCCGGCTCAACGTGGCGTATTTGAACGACCCGCTGCTTAAAGCGCTGTTCAAGGGCTGACGGACGGTATAACGACACTGACCTGACAGATACGCGGCCAAGGGCGTGACTTTCCAAAAGGCCGCCCTGGTTCTGTGCGCAAAGTAATGTCTCAAACAGCACATTACACAATGCCTACCTATCACCCTTTCTGTCAGTCACCCCAGAGAACAGCAGGTCTATTTTGGTGATAATCATAAAAACCCTGAAGTTCCCAGGTGTTACCTCGACGTTCAAACGCGGCACGCCATACACCCCTGCCTCCACCGGGGGTTAGTTGGGGCATGTCGTACCAGTAATACCCATTGATTCTTTTTGTTGTTGCTCTACCAACACGAATGTCATCCATGATTTCGGTCATTTTCGATCTGGCCGATTCCGGAAAATTGTTATATGACATCTGCGTTTCAGCCAGCGGGCTAACGCCCACCGCAAAGGTGTCTTTTGCGGGCAGGGTTTGGGATGGAACTGCAGTATCAGTGTCGGTACTGGGGATACTGACCACTTTACTCGATGTGGTTTTTGTAACAGCCTCAATCTCAAACGTCTCGGTATAGCGTGGAAGGCTTCTTGTGAAGCTATTAATATCCTCTCCAGTGGTTAGCCTTGTTGCGTGCTGCGACGTCCCCTTACTGATGACAACATAAGGAATGTTCTTACTCCGAATTTCTGTCAATAGCCCTGGTTTGTTTCTGGCCCGCCTATCCTCTTTAATAGCTTCGTGTAGTTCCTTTTGATGGCGCTCAGCGTTCTCGGGAATGCTCATATAATCCTCCCTGGCCTGCACCGCTTCGGGACCATCGCCTGGGAGTAGTTTTCTTAGATTGGCTTCACTGGCGGTTTCTATGGCCGCAAACATATCCCCCATCTCGTTGAGCATTTTAGACATTGCACTTTTCTCTCTCCCTCGAGCAGGCGTAATTGCAACATAAATTGCCCCCGTAAAAGGATCTACTATTCTTACCATGTCCAAGCTAACCTGGCCTGAATCACTGACCAACTTACTCTTGAACGGAAAGGCCGTATCAAATATTTTTATTATTTGAGCGGTCGTCAGTTTCATGTCTGGATGACCTTCTTCAAAGTATTTAATATGTGTATGGATAAGTTTCCATAATTGGCATTTATATAACAACGCCGAATGGCGGTTCTTGCGTTGATTGAACTCCGCCTGCCCCAGGCTCGGGCTACTGATATGCAAGCGGTATGCAGGGATACTGGACACCCCCGCCGCCTCCATGGTTTCACGGAGTATGCGCGTGGCCAGCTCATCGGGCATTGAGCTAATGATCTCTCTTGCTAACCGCACTTGTTCGGGCGGTTGACGGGAGGGTGCGATCAGAAAACCTTCCAGCAACGCATTAAATCGTTGCTGCTCAGGCGTTTCCGGGGGCCGGAATAGACTCACGACCGGGCCGCCGCCGAGCAACCTTGCCCGTGGCACAAGGCTCCATTTGTCGCTTTCCCAGGTCACCGTCCGATGGTCCGCACGGTTGTTCGGCGAGTAAATAATTCGCTCCCCACCCTGCATTGCTGTTTTGTAGAATTTTGTCCCTTGTTTGAGATATTCCTGACCTCCCGCATCCCTGTACAGGTTGCGCTCCTTGCGCTCGAGTCCCTTTTCCTGAACACCCTTGACTTGAAAGGGTTTCATCTGCGGGTCCTGAATATGTGGAAGGGTTGACAGCGTCGTGCGACTTTTATTCTTCGGTCTGCCCGCACGACTCATGATCAAGTCTTCCCCGCCCTCGGCAATCACCTCGCCCAGCCCGCTGATGAAATCACTCACCCACTGGCTGAAACTACCGCCTTCATCCTGTATCGCCGACACGGCTGCGCCGCTAATCATGGCTGGAATGATTGCCCGTCCAAGCATCCCGCCCAACCGGCTGGCAGGGAACATCGACAGCATTCCAGACAGCAGGCCAGCAGCATTGAGTCGTCCCTGCTGCGCTGCCTTACTGTCGCGCTCGGCGTTAGAGACCGTCAACGTATCTGCCGCATTCAACGCGTGAGCCATTTGGGTTTCATGCAGCACGTTCAAGAAGTCGCCCTCCACCGCCAACAAAGAAACGCTTGCAGAAAAGCTCTGGGGGGCACGAAGCTTGATCCATGAAAAGATAGATTGTGTGACCAGTTTTATCTGTTCATTCGTGGTCAATTCCTCAGAAGCTGGCTTCATGCTTTCAATGTGATTCGACTGCTCTGACAGTGGCAACCGCGAGATGAGCCAAAGGGTCATCTCTTGAGTAGACGTCAGCGTTACTGCGACCTTCACCAAGAGTTCCTGAACGGTATCGGCATCTACGTCACGCAACACCTTGCCGTCCGGTGCGTCCGGCGTGTAGAGCGTCAACGAGGGACGGCCTGCCAACGTCTTCACACCAAACGCCAACACGTCTCTAAGCACGCTATGGCCCCACTTAAGCTGGTAAACATCCACATCATGGTCGTTGACCTTACGCCGCCCGGCAGGCTGCGGGCTGTCCAGTGCAGCAAGAGCCATATTCAGCCCAATATTGTCTCTGTCATACATCAAATGACCGGAAATATGCGCAGCCCATACCTCTACCCTGATCTGCTTGCCTTTGAGTGACATCCACTCTGCCTGCTTCTGCCGGCCTGCTGTACTCAACCAAGGTATAAATCGCCCACCCACGTTGGCGATTTCAATCACCTCGCAAATGGCTGCATAGCTCAGGGGGCCCTCTTCGAAGTGGTCCAGCGCATTGCTTTCCTGAGGTGTCAGGTTTGATATCGCCCAGTCAATCATGGAACGGCGATCATTAAAAAAACCCTTCTCGCGGCGTAGCACCAACCCTGAGCCAAACGGCGAGTTACCCGAGGGTGCATGTGGGTCAAGGATGGTGTTTTTGATACTCAGATACACCTTTTCCGGATCATCGGCAGGCGGATATTTTTCCTTGATGAGGCGGGTAAGTTCCACCCGGGTCCAGTCACGTATGGCTTCAGTAGTTGCCAGCGTGACAGGGTCAGGGGCAAACGAAGTGGTAGAGGCAATGACCTTTTGCCAGTCTTTCAACGCAGCCCACCAGGCAAGGCGGTCTTTGCCGGTGACGTAGTGTTTAGCGCGCAGCCAGCGGTTTGTGTTGTTTTGACTGACCTGAAGTTCGAGCGCCGTCAGGGGCCATACGAGGTCCACGCTCTTTGCGATATCTTGCGCCACTTCCAGCCTTGTTACCCAGTCACTGATTGTTTCGCCTTCTTGCATTCCCTCTCGCAGAGCATGTCCAACAGATGCCTTCTGCGCCTCTCGCAGGCCCTGGATCTGGCGCGAAAGAAAATTTTCCTGTATTGCCTCGATATGCACTTCACCCTCTACTTCACCGCTATTTTGCAGACTGGCCTTGAGCAGCTCCACACTGTCAAAAACCTCCAGCGGCTCCCCTGTACGCCACAGCACTGCGGCGCCAGGGTCTTCGGTATTGTCACGCTGTGTCAGTACAATGCAGCCCTGCACTGGCACGCTCATCGCCCAACCCGGTGGGGTTTGCTCCAATGCGTAGACTCCCGGACGGATATGATCCGGCATCTGCGCACGGGACACGGCGTCAGGGGCTGACAGTGCATAGTCCGTCACCGCTTTGTGCATCTGCAGGCTGAGGGTTGCATCTAACTGGAGATAATTCGCTTGCACCATAAGTTGCGTGCGCAATTCATCTGCCAGCCAGTCGCTGACATTGCGCCACAGACTGAAATCCTCAGGATTATTCCAATATTCATCCAGCGCCCGTTCTAGTTGCAGGGTGTACGACTTCCAAACATGGCCCAGCAAAAGCGCCTCGAAGTTTGCCTTTGCGTTAGAACTGTTCAGAACCGCAGGCACCTGCGTGGCACCGTCCGTTTCCTGGACAATTTCAACCTTGTCCAGATCAAGAAACAGCTCGCGCGTATTCAACCGACCGCCAACGGCACGCCAGAACAGCGTGTCCAGCGCCATCGTGTCCACCACCGTACGTTTGAAAGCCGGATCTGCAGACGAACGCTCTGACAGAGGTATCAAGTCTTCTCGTAGGGTGCGCAGCGACAACGCCTCTACGGTCACGTTGTCCGCCAGTGCGGGGAAGGTTTTTCTAAACCAGTCATTCAGAAATTTCTTTGCAACCTCTGTAGGCTGCGGTATCGCTTCGCTCAGGCGCACCATCGACTGCTGGGAAGCACTTAGCTGGTTCACCAGCAGCGCGTAGGGTTGCGTGCCATTGCTATGGTGTAAGGGCGGGACGACTAACGTTAGGGCCGAGGTCAACGGTAATGGGCTGCCAGTATCGGGACGGGGCAGAAATACTTCGAGCGACTTGGCTAATAAGCGCGACCCACCGCGTGTAATGAACGCTTCACGGAAGGCCCGCCCGGTTGTAGGGTCGAATACACCTTTGCGGACAAACTGTTCGAAGGCCTTGATAGCAAAGACGCTTGACCATTTATATGAGTAAGTTCTCGCGCCGTAATTCGAAGCAATAAAATCACCACTGTTGACCGGACGCACATTGTGCGGCCACTGCAAGTGGCCGATTTCAGCGTTCAAGCTGTCAAACACTTCCTGAGTGCTGCGCCCATCGCCATAAGTACGATGGACCTCAAAATCAAACAGCATGATCAGCAATAAGCCTGCCGATGCCCAACTGGTTTGCGTTTTGACAGAAGCAATCAATCGAGTCACCAGGCTGGCAGGAATCGACTCTGCGCTCTGGTAGTGGCTCGAAATCCAGATCAGGAACTGTTCGGAAAAACACCATTGCTCAAAAACCTGACTGACAAACTCAGCCGAGCCATATCCAAGCGCCGTAATTCCGGATATTTCCCGATACTCTTCACCGGTCAAGAGTTGCTGCAAACAATGACCAAATTCATGCAGCAAAATGCGTAATTGTTGGTGATCTAGCAGGCAGGGCTTATCACCCTTACCCGCTGTGAACTTGCTACGCAGCACAGCAATCGGTAAACGGGGGCGACCTTCCGCGGTGATTCGGCGGTTGCGCAGTGAGAGGGTCTCTCCCAATGGCCCGCCCAATTCACGTCGATAAGGGTCAACAAATAAATAACCGATGGGTTCCTGATGCTCTCTGACTTCGAACAGACGCACATCTGCATGCCAACTATCAAAATCTGAACGTTCGACCAGTTCGACACCAAACAATCGCGAGGTGAAATCGCACAAACGGCTGATGACCGTATCCAGCGGGAAGTATTGACGCAGATCTTCCTGTGAGCCTCCTTTGGCTCGGCGCACCTTCTCGGCCAAATACTCATAATCCCAAGGCTCCAACCGCGTGATGCCCTCTTGCGCAGTGAGGTCCTGGAGTTGTTGTGTCTCTAGTGCGAAAGTACTTCGCTGGTCATCCAGCTCTTTTCTTAAAAAAGCCGAAACCTGATCAGTGGACTCCACAATCTGTTCTTCAAGGGACAATTGGGAAAAGTTTTCAAACCCCAGCAACCTGGCTTTTTCATGACGATACCCAAGCAGCAATCTCAGTACATCATCGTTATTCAATGGGTCATCAGGTTGTCCCTGATTTGAGGCACGAGAGTGATAGGCCACCCACACCTCCTCGCGCAAAGGCCGGTGGCTTGCATACAGCATGACCTCACGAAACTGGTCATTCCCCACGTTGACAAGCCAGCCTTGCAGGCTTTTCTGCTGCGCCGCGTTCGCCATGCGCAGCTTTGCCTCCTCAGGCAGTCCCACCAGCAGCGACTCATCGTCGATGTGTTTGGTCCAGGCAGTGTTAGCCTGCTGCAGGCGTGATCTGAACTCATTCTCCTGCTGACTGATATGACGGTTCAACTCACGCAGACGCTGTTGCTGCTCCGTTGTGAGTCGAATGCCAGACAAGCGATATTCACGCAAGATTTTGTTCAACACTGCTTTACGCGCTTTATCAAACAATGCCGCTACCTTACTCTTGGACAGTGTTAGATAAAGCTCATACAGCTCAAGGTTCTGTCCCAATAGCTCCTTGTAGGCAGTTATTTGCTCAAAGCAACTACCCGCCGCCTCAATCCACGCTTGCTGAGTGTTCACCCCGCTGAGAATTTTAATGACATGCACCGCGCCATCCAGCCGTGCGTGAACCTCATCCATGGCCAATACCAAATCATCCCACGTCGGATATGGCCTCTGGCTGACGATGATTCGGGTAACTTCAACACGGCTATCAGCAATAATTATTTCAATGGCCGGCACTAAATGCTCGGCCCGCACAGTTGAAAATGGCGGCAAGTCATATGACGCCAGCAACGGATTATTTTCGAACATATTGTCTTCCTGAAATTTTCGGAAGAATCAATCTACGTGTGAAGTCCGAGGTGCTGAGGCTACATAAATATTGTGCAGTTACGATTTAACCGATGAGTCCACGCCCCTCAAAGGCAGGTGCCCTCAATGGCCAAACGGTAAGAACTGCCTGAAGTCTTGACGGCTTGTGCGCTGCGCTGTTTGAAACATAACTTTTGGTACAGAACTTAGTATCACCGGCGTTATACTCCGCGCCCCTAAAAATAAAGTACGGAAACTCGCATGCTCCCTTTCGCTCGCACCCTGCTCGCCCTGTCTTTGGGCATGACATTGCTGCAAACCCCAACCTTCGCCGCTCCACCATTGACCATGAGCAATGGCGTCGCGCAGGTGAACACCCAAGACAGCAACGCCTGGGTTGAAATCAACAAAACCGCGTTTGAACACAATATTCAGATCCTGAAAAACACCCTCGGCGACAAATCGAAAATCTGTGCGGTGCTCAAAGCCGATGCCTACGGCCACGGCATTGGTTTGTTGATGCCTTCGATCATCGCCACCGGCGTACCTTGCGTCGGCGTTGCCAGTAACGAAGAAGCTCGTGTGGTCCGCGAGAGCGGTTACAAAGGCCAATTGATTCGCGTGCGTACCGCCGCCTTGAGCGAGCTGGAAGCGGCGCTGCCGTACAACATGGAAGAGTTGGTCGGCAACCTCGATTTCGCTAAGAAAGCCGCGCAAATTGCCGAAAAACACGGCCGTCCGCTCGTCGTGCACCTGGGCTTGAACTCCAGCGGCATGAGCCGTAACGGCGTAGAAATGAGCACCGCTCAAGGCCGCAGCGATGCCGTAGCCATCACTAAAATACCGAACCTGCAAGTACGGGCGATCATGACCCACTTCGCCGTGGAAGACGCCGATGACGTGCGCGCGGGCCTGAAGGCGTTCAACGAACAGGCACAGTGGCTGATCAAAGAGGCCAAGCTGGATCGCAGCAAAATCACCCTGCATGCGGCCAACTCGTTTGCCACCCTGGAAGTGCCTGAATCGCACCTGGACATGGTCCGCCCTGGCGGCGCGCTGTTCGGTGACACGGTGCCTTCGCACACCGACTACAAGCGCGTTATGCAGTTCAAGTCGCACGTAGCCTCGGTCAACAGCTACCCGAAAGGCAATACCGTCGGCTACGACCGCACCTACACCCTGGCGCGTGATTCGAAGCTGGCGAACATTACGGTCGGTTACTCCGACGGCTATCGTCGTGCGTTCACCAATAAAGGCATCGTGCTGATCAACGGGCACCGCGTGCCGGTGGTGGGCAAAGTGTCGATGAACACCTTGATGGTTGACGTGACCGATGCGCCGGACGTCAAAAGCGGCGATGAAGTGGTGCTGTTCGGCAAACAGGGCAATGCCCAGATCAGCCAGGACGAAGTTGAAGACATCAACGGCGCATTGCTGGCTGACCTGTACACCGTATGGGGCAACTCCAATCCGAAAGTCTTGATCGAAGAATAAGCCCGCACTCTGGGGGCAGTTCAATCTGTAGGAGCGAGCTTGTCTCGCGATCTTTTAAACAATCAAAAGATCGCGAGGCAAGCTCGCTCCTACGGGGTTTGGGCGTTTATTTATCCGATTTGATGCTGGTCCAGGTGCGGGTCCGTACACGTTCAAGCTTTTGTGGCAGTGGCTGAACCACATACAGTGATTTCAACGCTTCTGGCGTCGGCGTCAGGTTCGGGTTGCCGGTGATGTCTTTATTGATCAGTGGCAGCGAGTCCTTGTTGGCGTTCGGGTAACCCAGAAAATCACTGATCGACGCAATCACCTTGGGCTCCAGCAAGGTGTTCAGGAATTCATGCGCTTCTTCGACATTCTTGGCGCTTTTAGGGATAGCGAAGGTGTCAAACCAGATAGGCGCGCCCTCTTTTGGCAAACGCCAGTCCACCACCACCCCGTTCTTTGCTTCTTTGGCCCGGTTGCCAAACTGGTAAAAACTGCCCGAGTAACCAATGGCCACGCAGATGTCGCCGTTGGCGATATCGGTCATGTATTTGGCCGAGTTGAAATAGGTGACATACGGGCGAATCTTCAGCATCAGCTCTTTGGCTTTTTCATAGTCGGCCGGGTTCTGGCTGTTCGGGTCCAGGCCCAGGTAATGCAGGGCTAGAGGCAAGATCTCCGATGGCGAATCCAGCATGGCGACGCCACAGGATTTCAGCTTGGCCATGTTCTCGGGCTTGAACACCAGGTCCCAACTGTCCACCGGCGCGTCGTCGCCCAGGGCCGCCTTGACCTTGGCCGGGTTAAAACCGATCAGCACTGTACCTACCATGTAGGGCACGGCGTACTGGTTGCCGGGGTCGTTGGTTTCCAGCAGCTTGAGCAATTGCGGGTCTTGGTGCTGCCAATTGGGCAGCTTGGATTTGTCGAGTTTCTGAAACACCCCGGCCTTGATCTGGGTGTCGAGGAACTGGTTGGACGGCACCACCAGGTCATAGCCCGAGTTGCCGGTCAGGAGCTTGGCTTCCAGCGATTCGTTGGTGTCGAAGGTGTCCCAGGTCACTTTGATCCCGGTGTCCTTGGCAAAGTCTTTGGGTACTGACGGCAAGATGTAGTCCGCCCAGTTGTACACCCGCAATTCGCGCTGATCGGCTTGCACCGCGCTGGCCAACAGTGACAACCCACATACCGTGGCGCCCAGTAAGCGTTTGATCGTGCTCATGAATGTATTCCCCATCTTTGGCGTGAGATCGATAGTTGTTATGTTTTGTACACGGCAGCAGCCCGCAAAAAGGGCAAGGGTCAGGAAGACAACTCTTATAAGTTGATTTGATTCTTGCCGACCGCTGGAGCGGTTCACAGGGGTAGGCAGGCCAAAAAGGGATCGTTGCGGCCATTGTTTGTGTCCGAATCTATGTCCGCCATCACCCTCCTGCATCGCCCAAGTGTTCATCCAGCAACTGTTGCAAATCAAACAGCAAATCTGCACTTAACCACTCAATCAACAGCGCCCGCCTTGCCCGCCTCCGGCCAACCCCCCGAATTGCAGGGGTTTGCCTGTTGGTACGGAGATTGCTGACAGGGAGTACCTGTCCACAGTTTGCTGAACACTAGCCAAGGATTCGAACATGTCTAACGCGCTGCAAGTCGTCGTCGTTTCGGGTGGGGCGTACAGCCCTTCGCGCACTCTGGTGTTGGCCAAGGCCATTCTCGATGAACTGCAAACCCGGCTCACTATCGAAAGCCGCTTGATTGAGCTGGGCACCATTGCCCGGCAACTGGGCGGCGCCTTGTCACGCCAGGAACTGAGCCCTGAGGTCGATGCCGAGATCCAGGCGATTGAAAACGCCGACCTGCTGATCATTGCCACCCCGGTGTATCGCGGCTCCTACCCCGGCCTGCTCAAGCATCTGTTCGATCTGGTGGATATCAACGGCCTGATCGACACCCCGGTGTTGCTGGCCGCCACCGGTGGCAGCGACCGCCATGCGCTGGTGCTCGAACACCAGTTGCGTCCGCTGTTCAGCTTTTTCCAGGCGTTGACGCTGCCGATCGGCGTGTATGCCACCGAGTCTGATTTCGCCAATTATCAAATAATCAGCGAGCCCTTGCAGGCTCGTATCCGCCTTGCTGCAGAACGTGCCGCGCCGCTGTTTGGCGCCTCGGCCACACCTTTGCTGAAAATCGCTTAAGGACTTCTTCATGAATGTGTTTTGGTTCCTCCCCACCCACGGTGACGGCCACTTTCTGGGCACCACCAAAGGTGCTCGCCCGGTCACGCTCAACTACCTCAAACAAGTCGCCCAGGCGGCTGATGACCTGGGCTACTACGGCGTTTTGATCCCGACCGGACGCTCCTGCGAAGACTCGTGGGTCATCGCCTCGGCATTGGTACCGTTGACCGAGCGCCTGCGTTATCTGGTGGCGATTCGTCCGGGGATCATCTCGCCGACCGTGTCGGCGCGCATGGCGGCCACCCTGGACCGGCTGTCCGGCGGGCGCTTGTTGATTAACGTGGTGACCGGCGGCGACCCGGATGAAAACCGCGGTGATGGCAGCTTCCTCAGCCACAGCGAACGCTACGAAGTGTCGGATGAATTTCTGAAAATCTGGCGCCGGGTGCTGCAAGGCGAGTCGGTCGACTTTGAAGGCAAGCACCTGCACGTACAGAACGCCAAGGCGCTGTACCCACCGGTGCAAAAACCCTACCCCCCATTGTATTTCGGCGGCTCTTCCGAAGCCGCCCACGATCTGGCCGCCGAGCAGGTTGACGTGTACCTGACCTGGGGCGAACCGCCTGCGGCCGTGGCCGAGAAAATCGCCGATGTGCGTGAACGCGCGGCACGTTTGGGCCGCACCGTACGCTTTGGTATTCGCCTGCACGTGATTGTCCGTGAAACCGAGCAAGAAGCCTGGAAAGCCGCCGACACACTGATCGAACACATCAGCGACGAAACCATAGCCGCCGCGCAAAAGTCCTTTTCACGCTTTGATTCCGAAGGCCAGCGGCGCATGGCCGCGCTGCACGACGGGCGCCGCGACAATCTGGAGATCTCACCCAACCTGTGGGCAGGCGTCGGCCTGGTTCGCGGCGGCGCCGGCACCGCGCTGGTGGGCAACCCGCAACAGGTGGCAGAACGCATCAAGGAATACGCCGACCTGGGCATCGAAAGCTTTATCTTCTCGGGTTACCCGCACCTGGAAGAAGCCTATCGCTTTGCCGAACTTGTGTTCCCGCTGCTGCCCGAACCTTACGCCAGCCTGGCCGGTCGCGGCATCACCAACCTGACCGGCCCCTTTGGCGAAATGATCGCCAATGATGTGCTTCCCGGGCAGTCGAAATAACCTGTAGGCTGCGTTTTTTAAAAGGTCATAAGCTCGCAGCCTGCGGCACCTTGCACGCCGGGGCTGCGCCAATACCTGGGCTTGAAGCGTCCGGCCAACCGGAACGCATAGTCTTCAACACACTGGAACAGAGACTATTCGATGACTTACATCGCTGCCGAAAACCGCTACCAATCCATTCCTTATCGCCGCGTAGGCCGCAGCGGGCTGGTGCTGCCAGCCCTGTCCTTGGGGCTGTGGCACAACTTTGGCGACAGCACGCCCATCGACACCCAACGTGCCCTGCTGCGCACCGCTTTCGACCTGGGCATCAACCACTTTGACCTCGCCAACAACTATGGCCCGCCCTATGGCAGTGCCGAGATCAACTTTGGCCGTTTGCTGCGCGAAGACTTCAAGCACTACCGCGACGAGCTGATCATCTCCAGCAAAGCCGGCTGGGACATGTGGCCCGGCCCTTACGGTCAGGGCGGTGGCTCACGCAAGTACGTGCTCGCCAGCCTTGACCAGAGCTTGCAGCGCCTGGGCCTGGACTACGTCGATATTTTCTACTCGCACCGCTTCGACCCGGACACCCCGCTGGAAGAAACCGCAAGCGCCCTGGCCACCGCCGTACAACAAGGCAAGGCGCTGTACATCGGGATTTCGTCGTACTCCGGGGTCAAAACCCGTGAAATCGCAGCGCTGCTTAAAGAGTGGAAAGTACCGCTGCTGATCCACCAACCGGCGTACAACCTGCTGAACCGCTGGGTGGAAAAAGACCTGCTGGACACCACCGAAGAACTCGGCACCGGGGTGATTGCCTTCACTCCGCTGGCGCAGGGTTTGCTGACCGACAAATACCTCAATGGCATTCCGGCTGATGCGCGGGTCAATCGCCCGGGTGGTGGCTCGTTGCAGAGCAAGCACTTGTCGGAAAGCAACATTGCCCATGTACGCGCGCTCAACGAGATCGCCAAACGCCGTGGTCAGAGCCTGGCCCAATTGGCACTGGCCTGGACCCTGCGTGACCCTCGCGTGACCTCCGCACTGATTGGCGCAAGCCGCCCCGAGCAAATTGTCGAAAACGTCGGTGCGTTGCAGAACCTGGCGTTCAGCGCAGAAGAACTGGCCGAGATCGACCGCTTTGCCCAGGAAGGCGGGATCAACCTGTGGGAAAAACCGTCAACAGCTGAATAACCCACTCTTATGACGGTGGGAGCGGGCTTGCTCGCGATACAGACAAGGCGGTGTCATTGACGTCCGCGTGTGCCCTATCGCGAGCAAGCC